>CADCOR010000248.1 GCA_902803055.1 uncultured Erysipelotrichaceae bacterium | reverse complement strand
GATCTTTTCGTGATAGAAAAGCGCGACCAGTATCGGGTTTAAGACCGGCTCAACACTGGCGATCATGGAAGCCGGGATCGGATCGGCGTATCTCAGGCCGACACTTAACAGAGTATAGCCGGCTCCGGCCTGAAAGATACCCAGACAGACGACCAGCACTATAGCTGAAGCACTGTAGGAACTTTCCAGCAGAAAAAACGGGAAGCCGATGATCACCATCAGGATATGGCCAAATAGGACCGATGAAAGATTGTCGCCGTTTTCAAATTCATTCAGCATGATCGTAAAAGCATAGAAGACACCTGAAGCCAAAGCGATCACATCACCAAGCAGATGGCCTTCACCCAAACCATCGATCACCACGATGCCGATGCCTAGCAAGACCAGCAGACAGACAACGACATCCAGTTTATGGATCCTGCGCTGAAAGATTATCGCTTCAAAAATGATTACAAAGATCGGCGCCGTATACTCCAGCACGATCGCATTGGCTGCGGAAGTCAGCTTCATCGAAGCTACATAGCACAGCAGCATCAATCCGACACAAAGTGCTCCCAGCATGACTGTTTTATTGACTTTGATCTTGTGGCCGCTCAGATACATGAAAGCCGCGATCATCAGCGAAGAAAAAATACAGCGTCCGCCATTGATCGCCATTGGATTCCAGGGAATGAATTTGATAAAGACACCGCCTAAAGAAAAAGCGATCGCCCCAGCCAGGACCAGCAGTAAACCGGTGTTTCTGTTCATTTTTATTTTCATCACTGTTTATTTTAGCCTATTAAGATTAACTGTATTAAAATATAGCTATGGAAAACTTAAAATTATACATGAAAAATGCCCTCGGGCGTATACTGATCATTCTATTGGCAGCATTTGTAGAGTTTAGTATTTACTATCTGGTTTTCGACTGGTTCTATGATGAACTGCTCTATTTTGAAGCAATCGTCAGAATCCTCTCTGTACTGCTTATACTGTACATTATCAAAAATTCCAAACATCTCTCAATAGATCTTTTCTGGATCCTTATTATTGTGGCTTTCCCGATCGCCGGTACGATCGCCTATTTCTTCTTAGGCGCGAACTTACGCATATCCAGAACTTTCCGCAGCATCATCAAAAAGACGGAAGAAGCAAAACAGTATTACGTTCAGGATCCGAAAGTCATGAAAGATCTCAATACCCTTGATCCTTACCGCAAGGGCCAGTTTGCCTATATCTCTGATTCACAAGGCTATCCTTTCTACCGCAATTCCGATTTCGATTATTATCCTTTCGGAGAACTCGGCTATGAAGCCATGCTGGAAGATCTGAAGAAAGCTGAAAACTTCATCTTCCTTGAATACTTCATCATTCAGGAAGGCAAGATGTGGGATGGCATTCTCGAGATCCTTGAAGAAAAAGCCAGAGCAGGCGTTGATGTCCGTGTTCTGTATGATGACCTCGGCTCCTTCTTCCTGCTGCCTGCCAATTATGCTCAGACATTAGAAGGCAAAGGCATCAAATGTGCTTCCTTCAACCGTCTGAATCCGCTTCTCAACATCATCGTCAATCACCGTGATCACCGCAAGATCATGGTCATCGATGGCAAGATCGCCTACTCCGGCGGTGTCAACCTGGCTGATGAATACATCAACGCAAAAGAAGTCTTTGGCCGCTGGAAAGACAACGTCATCAGAATCAAAGGCGATGCCGTCTATTCATATACGATCATGTTCCTGACCCACTGGAATGCACTCAGGAATCAGGACGATGATTTCAGCAAGTTCAAAGTCACAGCCCGCCGCAGAA
This sequence comes from uncultured Erysipelotrichaceae bacterium, assembly GCA_902803055.1. Lineage (GTDB taxonomy): Bacteria > Bacillota_I > Bacilli_A > Erysipelotrichales > Erysipelotrichaceae > Colivicinus. The sequence goes on along the minus strand of CADCOR010000248.1, from coordinate 7,656 downwards.
AGAGCGATGGCTTTATCGCCCCTTATGGTGAGACTCCGCTTGATGATGAGATCTGCGCTCAGAATATCTACATGAATATTCTCAATCAGGCTTCTGATTACTGCTATATCTATACACCATACCTGATCATTGATACCGAGATGATCAACGCCCTTATCCTGTGCGCCAAACGCGGTGTCGATGTCAGGCTGATCACTCCGGGTATCCCGGACAAGAAGCTCGTCTTCATGATCACCCAGTCCTATTACCGTCAGCTGATCGAAGGCGGTGTGAAGATCTTCGAATACACACCAGGCTTTGTCCACGCGAAAGTCTTTGTCTCCGATGATATCGTCGCGACCGTCGGTACGGTCAATCTCGACTACCGTTCACTCTATCTGCACTTTGAAAACGGTACTTATCTCTATGGCTCAGAAAAGATCGCCGATATCAAAGCCGATCTGCTTGAAGCAATGGAAGTCGGACACGAAGTCACTTATGAAGAAAGCAAGTTCCCGATCTTTAAGGAATTCTTTGTTTCAATCTTAAGACTGTTTGCGCCTTTAATGTAATTTTAAGATGAAGATAGGTTATCAGGGAGTAAGCGGTTCTTTTTCACAGATGGCCTTAAGCCGTTTCTTTGCGGGAAAAGAATATGAAGAAAAATGTTACTCCGATTTCAACGAACTGTTTATCGATGTCGCTGAAAAGAAGATCGATTATGGCATGATCCCGGTCGAAAACACGACCACCGGCATCATCGCCAGGACCTATGATTATTTCCAGTATTTTGATCTGCACGCCGTAGGTGAGGTGGTTGTACCAGTCGACCAGAATCTGATCGTCATCCCCGGCAGCAGCATCGAAGATATAAAAGAAGTCTATTCACATCCGGAAGCTCTGTCACAATGCCAGAGTTTCTTTAAGAACCATCCGCACATCAAACCGGTCGTCTATGAAGATACAGCCTTGAGTGTCAGATATGTCAAAGCCAAAAACGACCCCCATAAAGCAGCCATTGCCTCAAAGCTGGCCGCTGAACAAAACGACATGGAGATCCTGTTTCCAAGAATTCAGGACAACATCCACAACATGACCAGATTTCTCTGTGTCAGCGGCAAGGACGAAAAAGTGAAAGGCGCGAATAAGATCTCGATCATGATGGTACTCTCGCACTCTCCGGGAGCCCTCTACCACGCCCTAGGCATCTTTGCCTCCAAAAACATCAATGTCGTCAAGCTGGAAAGCCGACCGATCTTCGGCAAAGTCTTTGAATACTGTTTCTATCTCGACTTCACCGGCAATCCTGAAGACCCCGATGTGATCGAAGTGCTGCGGCAGCTTGAATATGACTGTCTGGCTCTAAAAGTATTTGGCGCCTATAAAGCCGATAGTATTGTGTATTGATCTTGAGCATAATTTAAATATTTATAATCAATAACCCTTATAATGAAACTAATAGAGATTTGATCTCAGGAGGAACTCAATGAAATATAATGTAGACCAGGAATTATGTATCGGATGCGGCATGTGTGAATCATTATCTCCGGATGTCTTCAAGGTCAACGGCGAAGGCAAAGCTGAAGTTGTTGGTGAAGGCGACGGTGAAGAAGCAGTAAGCAGCTGCCCGGTAAGCGCAATCACAGCTGAAGCAGCCCAGGAAACGACAGCTGCACCGGCTGAAACAAAAGAGGAAACAGCAGAAACTGCAGGCGGCAAGTATGTCTGCCCAGTCTGCGGCTATGTCTATGATCCTGCCGTTGGCGATCCTGATAACGGTGTTGCCCCGGGTACGGCATTTGAAGATCTGCCGGATGGCTGGGCTTGCCCATTATGCGGTGTCGACAAAGGCATGTTTACCGCTCAATAAGCACTCATGATCATCCTGACCGGAGCAGCAGCTCCGGTTTTATTTGGCTAATTTTAATAATCCTCTTATAATAGTTTTGTTAAATATGGAGGTTTACTATGAGTGTAAAAATCATCACCGACTCCGGAAGTGATATTCCTCAGGATTATGCCCAGCAGGTTGGCATCAGAGTTATCCCGCTGGTCTTCCGTTTCGGTTCAGAAGAATTCTATGACGGGGTCAGCCTGAACAGTTATGAATTCTATAAACGTCTTGAAGAAGAGGAAAATCTGCCAAAGACATCACAGATCTCGCCATTCAAATATGCGGAAGTATTCAAGGAAGAAACCGCTGACGGAAGCGATGCGGTCTATCTCTCCATCTCTTCCGGCGTATCCGGCTGTTTCCAGAGCGCAACGCTGGCCGCTGCCGACTTTGATGGCAAGGTCAAAGTTTTTGACTCAAAACATTTCTGTATCTCCTTAAGAGTACTGGCAGAATATGCCTTAAGACTGTCCAAGGAAGGCAAGAGTGCCGATGAGATCATAGCTGCCCTTGAAAAAGCCAGAGAAAAAGTCAGAATCATCGCCGTCTTTGCGACGCTGGATAATCTCAGAAAAGGCGGACGTCTTTCTTCAGCGGCAGCCTTTGTCGGAGAAGTCTTATCCATCAAACCGATCATCACGATCACTGATGGTCAGGTCGAAGTCCTCGATAAGGTCAGAGGCATGAAGAAGGGCTACAAGTGGATGCGTGACTATGTGGAAAAGGAAGGCGGCATCGATCTTTCCATGCCATATGCGATCGCCTATTCCGGAACTGATGACGCAAACATCAAAGGCTTTGTCGAAGGAAACAGCGATTTATACAACGGTGATCAGGATATTCCATTGTCCTATGTCGGGGCAACGGTCGGTACCTATGCCGGACCGGGAGCTATCGCCACTGCCTATTTCGTCAAATAAGCATAAGGGTCATCGATCATGATGACCTTTTTTGTGCCTTTGGGCATGTTAAAATAACTGCGAAGGAGATTCAATGCACAACATCAGTATCATTCCGATCGGCTCAGGATCCACCGGCAACTGTTTCTACGCCGAAACAGGAAAGCACGCCTTTCTGATCGACATGGGTATCGGTTACAGACGCGTGAAGGAAGCTTTAGCCAGACATCAGAAGAGTCTAGACAATATTGATGCGATCTTTGTGACCCATGGCCACTATGATCACGTCAAAGCCGCCAGTGCCATCGCCAATCATGTCACCTGTAAGCTCTACACCAACGAGTCGGTCCTTTATCCTTTGCGCAATGCCAAATGTGAAAAAGTCATTCTGGAAAAAGATGAACCTTATGTCTTAGCTGAAGATTTCACAGTGAAGATGTTTGGCGTACCGCATGACTATGCCTATACCTGCGGTTTTTCTTTCACCAGCAATGACGCCAAACTGTCCTATGTGACAGATTGCGGCAAGATGAATAAAAAGATCTATAACGAGATCAAAGGTTCTGATGTGGTGATCATAGAAGCAAACCACGATGTGGAAATGTTAAAGAGTGGACCTTATCCCTTGCAGCTGCAGAAAAGGATCTTATCGGCTCATGGTCATCTCTCCAATGACGACTGCGCACAAACGATCCTGAAACTCAAGGAAGATGGCTGTTCCAAATTTCTGCTTGCCCACCTTTCTAAACACAACAACACACCAGAAGTGGCCTTGGAAACAGTGCGGTCACTGCTAAATGATGATACGATCTTCTTATATGCCTGTCCCGAAGCGGGTGATGACCTGCTGGAGTTTTAATCAGAAAAGGAGTCCTTATGTACAGAATAGTTGCGACCGATCTTGACGGAACCCTGCTTAAAAACGATAAAACAATCTCACCGCTTACCGAAAGTGAACTCAAGCGTATCAGTGATCTCGGAGTGATCTTTCTCCCTTCAACCGGCAGAACTCATGTCGAGATACCTGAACCGGTCCGAAAGCTTCCATTCCTTCGCTATGCGCTTTGCTGCAATGGCGGAGCTGTCTATGATTACGAACTTGAAAAATACATCTTTGAAACGACGATCGATCTGTCTTTAGGACTTGAGGTACTGCACTTTCTCAAAGACTATCCGGTCTGCCCTTCCTTTGTCATCAATGGCAAGCGCTATGTGCAAGGCGATGAGACTGATCACATCCCGGAAGAGATCTTAAAGATCATGGCTAAAGGCATCCTCTTCAACTGTACGGGATTATATGAACTTGAAACAAAAGTTAAAGAATTAAATTCCGGCATTCAGAAGATGATGATCTATCCTAATAAACCTGAATACCGCGATGAGGTGATGGCTGTTTTATCAAAACAGTTCCCGCAGCTGGAAGTCTCATCCTCTGGTCCATCCTATATCGAAGTCAATGCGAAAGGCATCAACAAAGGTGCAGCTTTGCATAAATTCTGTGATCTTCTAAACATCGACATCAAAGACACGATGGTCTTCGGCGATGCGGAGAATGATATCGCCATGCTGAAGGTCGCAGGCCTAAGTGTCGTCATGGCCAATGGCACCGACAAGGCTAAAGAATATGCTGATCAGATCTGTCCATCAAATGAAGATGATGGCGTCGCTAAAACCCTGCAGGAATATATCCATTAAAAAACAGGCTTTATTGAGCCTGTTCTTCATTTGTTTCAGCAGGAGCTTCATCGTTCTTGCGGACAAAGGTCATTCGCATCAGTTCCGTTTCTTTCTTGGCTTCTTCAGCTTCGCTGCGTGCCTGTTCAAGTTCATTGCGTGCTTCTTCAGCTTCTTTTCTGAGCTGTTCCTTCAGTTCTTCACTTTCACGCTGCTGTTCTTTTAAAGCCTGTCTTCTTTCTCTTTCTTTCCTTCTGACAGCACCGCCAACGCGGAAGTATAAAGACAGAATGAGTAAGCCGATAATGACGGCGATCACAGAAATACCCATGTTCTTGAGGACCGGCAAAGTACCTTTGACAACGGAATTATTGAACAGGATATTGAAAGTCGTTTTGTTTCTGATGTATTCAAAACACAGGACGATCAGACCGCCAAGGATCAGGACGGCTGCAAAGAAACCCAATAGCTTTTTTAATATTTTCATATCTCTACCTCATAATAATTTTTATCATTTAATATTGTATCACTCCTGTGCACTTTTCACATTGTACAGCGTGATCTGAGCCTTGGCTAACAATTCCTTGTTCTGATTGTTTATTTCAACTTCAACGACATCAGTAGTCTTGCCAAAATGGATCGCTTTCCCTTTTACTTCCAGAAGATCATCTAACAGAGCGCTTTTGAGATAATTGATATTTGCCTGCAGCGTCACGGAATAATAGCCCAGTGTATAGCCGATCATACCGGCCATGTTGTCACACAGAGTAAACAGATAGCCGCCGTGCGCAAAACCATAAGGATTGACGTCGCTTTCATTTACTCTGATCGTATAGACGACTTCCCCTTCTTTACAGCTTAACAGCTTCGCTCCTTCAAAGACCAGCTTCATATCCATCACATCAGAAAATGTCATCACTAAACTCCTTTAATATCTTTAATATAATAACGCATTTTCTATTTACAGTTTAACTGTGATAAATTTTAGATATGTACAGATATATCAAGATTCTAATGATTATATTATTATGCACAGGTCTTTTTTCATGTGCCAAAAAAGAAAGTGAAGCTGAGGAAAATATGGAAATAGAAGAAATAAGTGTTCCATCTATCACTGCTGAAACCATAACAGCTCTGCCTGAGGCGAAGTGGCAGGTCGAAACAAATTTCCCTGATCATCTCAATTATGTCGATGATACGCTAGCTCTGAATTCAATCGTCGGTTTTGATGGCTATAAGGATCAGGGTGAACTCTATCTGCAGATCAACAGTGATCTCAAATCATTTAATCTATTCATTAACTCCGGTGACTTTCATCTGGAAGATCTCAAGAAAGGCGATCTCTACAAGATCTCCTATAAGGACTTTGCCCTCAACGGCCGCAATTCCTTGCAGATATCTTCCCTAAACGGCAGTGAGCTTGAAAACTGCATAAGTGTCTATATACCTTATCCGAGTGTCATTGAAGGCCAACTGAAAGATGAGGGCTTCCACGAGGAATGCTTTGAGCTGATCTCCGATATCATTGATGCTGATATTGAACATGGCTTCCCAAGTGCTCAGCTGGCGATCATCCGTCATAATAAGCTTGTCTATAACCGCACCTGGGGCTATCTCAATTCCTATGATCAGAATGGCCAGCCTTTGACTGATAAGATCCCTGCCGATAACGATACGATGTATGATCTGGCTTCGGTCACCAAGATGTTTGCGACTAATTATGCCTTGCAGAAACTGGTCAGCGAAGGAAAGATCGATCCCGAGGATAAAGTCTCCGCTTATCTGGGAGACAGCTTCTATGAAGACACCCTGGATTTCTGCTACAGCTTTGGGGAACAGGTCGATTTAGAAACGATGAAGGAATGGAAAGCTTCGCTTACTTTAGCCGATCTGCTTAAACATGAAGCAGGCTTCCCGCCGGCACCGCGTTATTTCAACATCCACATCGATGCGATCTCCCAGGATTATGGCGAAGATTATGAAAACCTCTTATATGCCGGATCAGAACACTCTGAAGAAACCAAACAGAATACCATCAAAGCCATCTGCAAAACCCCGCTTGTCTACAAACCAGGCAGCGATACTGTCTATTCCGATGTCGATTACATGATTTTAGGAGCGATCGTTGAGATCGTCAGTGAGATGCCTCTTGATCAGTATCTCAAAGAGAATTTCTTTGAACCATTAGGATTAACACGGATCAGTTTCAATCCTCTTGATAACGGATATGTTAAAGATGATTGTGCGGCTACTGAACTGAATGGCAATACCCGTGATCATGTCGTTTATTTCCCGGGTATCAGAGATTACACTCTGCAAGGTGAAGTTCATGATGAACAGTCCTGGTTCTCGATGAATGGTGTTTCCGGACATGCCGGACTTTTCTCTAATGCGAAGGATCTCGCAACTTTGGCAACATTGATGTTTAATGGAGGCTATGGCTATGAACGCTTCTTCTCCCGCAACGTCATCGACTACTTTACAGCACCGAAAAGCGTCAATAATTCCAACTACGGTTTAGGCTGGGCAAGACAGGGCGAAGATAAGCGCGTCTGGTATTACGGCACGAGTGCTGCTTCCTCGACGATCGGCCATCAGGGCTGGACCGGAACCTTGGTCATGATCGATCCTGAGCGGGACATCGTCATGGTCTATCTGACTAATTCCATCAATACCCCGCTCACCAACAAGGAAGCCAACGCCAACGGTTTCAGAGGCGGCTGGTATACAGCAGCTACGCTGGGCTTTGTGCCGGAACTCTTCTCGATCGGTCTTGATGAAGAAAAAGACGTCACCGATCAGCTGATCTCGCTCTTGCATGAGATGGCTGCTGACAGTTTCAAGCTGATTCCGGAAGATGTTGACATAAGTCATCCCGCATATGAAAGTGCACAGGGTATAATGGATGTATATAAGAAATGGATCGATAAAACTGATAAAGACAATTTTAAAGAAGAATATAATGAAACTGAAAACAGATGGAAGGAGATCCTCAATGGACATTAAAGAAGTAATGGCTCAGCGCCACAGTGTCAGACAGTACAAAAGTGAAGATATTGACGATCGCGACAGACAGCTTCTGGATGATTATTTAGCCGAGCTCAACAAAGAAAGCGGCCTTAATATGCAGATCATCTACAATGAACCAGACTGCTTCAATTCCCGCATGGCCAAGTATGGAAAGTTTGATTACTGTGAAAACTACATCTG
>CADCOR010000247.1 GCA_902803055.1 uncultured Erysipelotrichaceae bacterium | reverse complement strand
TGCTTCAGGTGCAGCTGATGCGATGGATCTGATCAATCAGGTCTTCAGTTATGTCTGCGAAAACATCGTCTATGATCAGAGCAAGGCAGAAGCGGTTGAGACCGGTTATATTCCTGATCCCGATGAGACCTTGAGTTCAAAGAAGGGCATCTGTTTTGATTACGCTTCTTTGACCGCGGCGATGTTCCGTTCACAGGGCATTCCGACCAAGGTGATCTTCGGCTATGTTTCGCCTAATAATCTCTATCATGCCTGGAACATGATCTATACGACGGAACAGGGCTGGATCGTAGCGGAATTCAAGATGGATCAGAATGACTGGAACAGAGTAGATCTTACTTTCAGTGCAAACGGTGCAGATGCCGATTTTATTGGCGATGGCAGCAATTACACAGGAATATATCAGTATTAAAAAGGGGTAAATTATGGCAAAAAAGGGAAAACTTGATCTATTGGGCGTCAGTGCCTTCTGCGAAAGCATGGGCATGATGATCCGTTCAGGCATCCAGCTTGATGAAGCGATCTCGCTGTTCAAACAGAAAGATCATAAAGGCGGACTTCTGGAAGACAATATCGAAGTCATGGAGAAATGTATTGCGGAAGGCAATTCTTTGAAAGTTGCCATGGAGCAGTGCGGGATCTTCCCGGAGTATGCCCTCAAGATGATCGAGACCGGTGAAAGCACCGGTAAACTGGAAGATGTGCTGTTCACCCTGGCTGATTACTATGAGAAACAGGATGTGATCGTTTCCAAGATCAGATCAGCTCTGATCTACCCTTTGGCCATGCTGGTCATGATCATCATTGTACTGTTTATCATGCTGAAAGCCGTTTTGCCATCATTCTCCGGTGTCTATACCAGTTTGAGCGGCTCACTGGCTGACAGCTCTTACAGATATATCAGCTATGCCTATATCTTCTGCCGTGTCGTGCTCATCATCATGATCATCTTAGTTGCTTTGCTGATCATCGGCTATCTGATGTACAAGGGCAATGGCAAGCGCAAAGTCCAGAATTTCTTAGCGACAAACAAGACTCTGGCTTCGATCATGGAATCGCTGGCTTTATACCGTTTCACTTCTGCTTATGAAGTGCTGCTGGCCAGCGGCAAGATGCAGGATGACGCTTTGGAAGAAGCCAAGGCCATGGCTGATTATGAACCGGTTGAAAAGAAACTGGAAGCCGTCGAGGCAAAGATGAAGGAAGGCAACGGTTTCGCCAATGCCGCCAATGAAGTTGAACTCTATGAACCGATCTATGGCAGAATGCTGATACCGGGTGAAAGAAGCGGCAATACCGATTCGGTCTTAAGCCGTCTGATTTCGCTTTTAGCTCATTCAGCTTCCAGCCAGCTGGATAACTTTATCAATACGATCGAACCGTTGTTATCAGGTCTGCTGATGCTTTCGATCGGTATCGCTTTATTGAGCCTGATGCTGCCGCTTATCGGTATTATGAACTCTATCGGATAGAAATGTATAAGGATTCAAAAAGAAATATTCTTTTATATGTAATAGCTATAGCCCTGCTGGCGATCGCTTTGTTATGGACTTATAAGGTGGTGGATAATTACCGCACCAATGATAACAGCGAAGAAAGCATGGCGGCGATCAAAGCTGCAGTCGAAAGAGCGGCTTTGCAGTGCTATGTCATCGAAGGAGCTTATCCGGTCGATTTAAGATATCTCGAAGACAATTATGGACTCAAGATCAATACGGAAAAGTATTATGTTGTCTATAATGCCTATGCGGAAAATCAGCTTCCGGATATAAGGGTCGCAAAGAAATGAAGATGAGAAAAAGCCGAAACAGCCTGTCAGAATTATCGATCATCGGAATTACCGCCTTCTTTTTGGGCTGCTTCTTTCTGCTGATCGTTTTTGGCACGGGCATCTATTCAGATATCGTTGCTTCACAAAATGACAGCAGTTTTGAGCGTTCGCTTTCTTCTTATCTGCTGACCGTTTCCAAGATGGGTGAAAGCAAGGTCAGCTATAAAAATGACAGCGAAGTCGGTGAGATGCTGCTGATCGAAGATGAGGATACAGGCTACGGCAACCGCATCTATCTCTATGATGGCTATCTGGTGGAAGATTATGGTCAGATCGATGGCAAGCTCTTCCCGAAGAATGCGATCAGGATCGCTTTGAATAACACATTCAAGATCGAAAAGATTTCACCGAAACTGTTAAAGATCACAACTGATTGTGGTGATGTCTTTATCGGCATCAAGAATAATGGGGAGGATCAATGATGAAAAAGAATGGTCTTTCCTTTATGATCGAACTGCTGATCATGCTGGTGATCTTCATCATCCTGATCAATGTCAGTGTTGTCGTCTATGCTTCGGCCAGAAATACTTCGCAGAAAGCCAGACATCTTTCGGATGCCGTCATCTTAGCTTCCAATGGTGCTGAAGTCTTTATTGCCAGTGAAGATGAAAATGAGATCATCAGGATCCTCAATCAGAATGACAATCATAAAAATAATGATGCTTTGGAATTCTCATACAACGATGATCTTGAACCGCAGGCTGATGGCCGGATGGTGATGAAGATCGATAGAACGGAAAACGATGGTTTTGTTCATGGCAAGATCACGATCTTCTATGACAACGAAGTAATTTATGAACTCGAGACGGGTCGTGCTCAGAAAGGCGGCAGGCAATGAAAAATACACCTATGAGACTGGGCCTGCTGGCTCTGTTACTGACGATCATCAGTATCTGTATGGCAGTACTGGCCATGCTGTCTGTTTCTTCAGCCAGTGCTGATCTGCGGCTTTCCAATCGTTTTGCGGCAAGTGTCAGAACCCGCTATGAACTCGAAGAAGAAGGCATGCTGTTCCTTAAACAGATGAATGATGCGCCAAAGGATGAGATAATTAATAAGGATATTGAAAAGGATGGCTTCATCCTCAGCATTGAACTCGAATTGAAAGATGATGAGTATATCATCAGAAACTGGAAGATCAAGAAGACGTGGGAAGAATCCACGAAGATAGATAACTTATGGAAGGGAGAGTAGTTATGAATTTAAATGAGATCTTACGTGAAGCAACAAACAGAAATGCTTCTGATATTTTCTTGGTTCCGGGAGCTCCTGTTACCTTAAAGCTCAATGGCGGTCAGGAAAAGATCGGTGAGGAAAAACTGATCCCTCCGACAATCGGCTTGCTTGTTGATGAAATCTATGATGTTAGCCACAGGACCCGTACCAATCTCGACAATAACATCGATGATGACTTTTCATTCTCCATTTCCGATCTCGGCCGTTTCCGTGTCAATGTCTTCAGACAGCGTGGATCTTTAGCGGCGGTTATCAGAGTTATTCACTTCGGTATGCCTGATCCGGAAAAGTTCGGCATTCCGGAAAGCGTATTGTCGCTTGCTGACAACAAGAAGGGTCTGATCCTGGTCACCGGTTCTGCCGGTACCGGCAAGACAACTACTCTTGCCTGCATGATCGACAGGATCAACAGATCAAGGACCTGTCATATCATCAC
>CADCOR010000246.1 GCA_902803055.1 uncultured Erysipelotrichaceae bacterium | reverse complement strand
TGATAGTGCCTTCCATTATCAGATTCATCATCGCAAGACTTTTGATTTATTCGCTGACTTTTTATGTCATAGGCGATCGCACTCGCTCGATCTGATAACTTCTTTGTAATCCAACTGATTCAGTTTTCAAGGAACAAGGATGTAAATTCACATTGTTTTCCTTAAAAATGGTCATTTTACTTGAAATAACTTCTGTAAAATGCCTCGGGTTCGAGTTATAATCCATGGTCCCCCCAGATTTAGAAGAAAAGTACAGTTTGAGCTGTACTTTTTATGTGTTTTATTAGATGAACAGATCGACAAACCGGAATTTGCTTTATTCTTCGAATTGCAATTCTTTCTTTGCCGCTTTTCGACATCATCCCACTTAAGATCCGGATGACGTTTTCTGTTGGCGTTGAATCTGGTTTTTAAAATATCGATCATGTCTTTTTCCTTTCCCTTTGAGTTTTCTGTTTCTTAGCACATCGCATGTATTATTGATTTCATAAGCATTATCACGAAGGACGGATCAGCTCCGCTGTATAACGAGTCAGGAGTTACGGTAATGAGCATCTGTGATTTCTTCGGATCGGATTTATAGAAAGCGCGATTCTTTCACAAACCAAAGCAACAGGCGCGTCGATCACCGATTCCAGGGTTTCAGTTCTCCATCTGTCAGAGTGTAGTCTTTTCCTTCTTCCGGGAAGACCTGAAGGCTGTCAACGGAATTAAGTCTTTCCGGTTCCTTGGAATGCACAGCAACGACCGTCTTTGCCCCGATCTGTTTCACCAGATATGCCAGCTGATTGGGATAGGCGTGAGAGAAGGAGTAGAGGTTACTGTAGCTGAAGAATTGCCAGCCAAGCTTATTCAGCACGTTTCGCATGATATTCCAGGCTTTCTGATCTTCCGTCAGAGGTTCGCCAAAAAGATGGAAATACTTTCCTTGGACCCCATCGAAGTCGGTCAGAGAAAGGATGTTGCGGTAAGCGTTCTGTAACAGGTATCTTTCCGGTGCTTTCCTGATCTCATCGGCAGAGATCACTTCCCAGTCTGTTTCCATCTGTTCCCGGTATGCGGGGATCACGCTGCTGTCGATATGACAGATCGGCGCCCTGATCCCGGTGAATTCGTGGAGGATGCAGGCAAAAGAAGGTTCAAATACCGTTTTCCTGCCCAGTCTGTTTCCCAGATCATACATGTGTCTGATCATAGAGACATCACGGTCATACTGATTGAAAATGCCCAGTCCCCCGAAATCCTTCAATGACCGATAGATGTCATCATAGATATCCTGTTCGCTGATACAGCCTTCCAGAAGATCTTGTGATGGTTCTTTCATGATCTTATCCATCTTTGTTCCGTGGACGAATTCGGAAGGAGAAGTCGTAGTCGCATCAACGATCAGCAGATCGATCTTTTCTTTTTTCAGGATCTTTAGTTCGTCAAATGCTTTCTGAGCATCTGTGCCATGGAATCTGATGTCGCCGCTGTAGTAGATCGTGCTGTCAGGAGTCCTGATCAGAAAACCTGCCGATCCCGGACACGGGTGGTCCGAATAGAAAGGAGTGATCTCGATCTGTCCGACCCGGAAGGGCACGTGATACTCAAAAGGAATATAGTCACGGTATTTCGCTGTACCTTCGACAACATACAGGAGCTCCTGAAGCCTGATGCCATCACGATGGATGTATACCGGTATCTCCGGAGCGATCTTGTCTGCTTCGCTCATGTGGTCAAGATGCAGATGGCAGATCATCACGGCCGAATTGATGTCACACTCTTCATACGGAAGTACGTCAAGACCCTGTAATTCCTTCCTGTTAAAAACACCCTCCACCGGCGGGATCTTTCCTAAAAGGATGGAGTCTTTGACTTTGCTGACATTCCGCGGTCTTACTGTGCCGTCATAGACCTGGGCAAGAGGTGTGAATGGGGCACCGAAGTCAAAGATGATCCGATCTTTCTCATAGGTCACGGAAATGCAGACGCCCATGCCGTGGGTACCGCGATAAAATTTTAAAACTGTCTTACTCATGATCCACCTGCTTCAGGGTATTTTCTTCCCGGTCATAGATATAACGCACTTTTTCTTCGGCGTGAAAATATGGGACCTGCAGGTTGGCTTCAAAAGCCTTTCTGTTGGCTGAATGACAGGGGACAGTCAGTCTGGCAGCGACCATTTCAATATAGGCCAGGATCTGCCAGGTCTCGGCATGAGGCGAGAAATAGCCATCCTCACCGATATAAGTCTTGTCGTAAGTCATTCCGCACGAATTTATGATATTCATCATATTGAAATATTTCGGATCAAAATCACCCAAAGGAGTTCCGGAGTGATGCATGTACAGGGTATCCGCATTGCGGTAGTCAAAAAGTTCCAGGATATTGGGATAGGTATTCTGGACCATGTATCGGCCGGGATGATTCAGGATCTCTTCCTTTGTGATCACTTCATTGTATGAAAGGATGTTCTTGAGATAGTCCGGTTCTTTCTGATAGGTGTCGGGGATCACCACACTGACCGGACGATGGAAGAATTCGTTTATGATATGAGCGCTTTCGGGTTCGTAGACCAGCTTCCTTCCGGTCTTTTCTGAGATCTCCGTAAACAGGAGCACATCGCTCATCTCTCTTTCATAGTAATTGAAGATGATGAGCCCCTTGCGGGAATTGACGGTTTCAATCATCCTTTCTTTCAGATGATCATAGGTGATCATACCGTCTTTCGGCTTGAAACTGGGGATCAGTTTTTGATCCCTGAAATCCTCGGGTTTCATTACCGAGGAGAATCTCGTTCCTTCACAGAAGAGAAGGTCGATCTTCTTTTCATTGAGGTATTCGATCTCTTTCAGGATATTGGCTTCATACTTGCCATAGAGGAAGACATCACCGGTAAAATGCATCTTCAAGTCAGGAGTTTCGATATAGAATGAATAATCCTGATAGGAATCATCATTGAGGATGAACCTTTTGATGTGGATCATTCCGACGTCCATCTCGTCTTCCATATCGGTGTAATTGAAGCCTCGGATGCTTTCAACACCCTGACCGACATCTTCCAGAGCTCTTTCGATCGTCTGGGCAGGCTTTGAAAGATATACTCTCACCGACGGATCGATCATGCCCATCATGCGCATGTGGTCGAGATGAAGGTGGGTGATGAAGAACGCCTGATCGTCAATCGGGTAGTCTTGCGCACCGATCAGATCCGGATATCTTTTTTCGATGTCCTGTTTCCGGTATATGCCGTCGATAAACGGGAGTTCATCGATCCACAGGTAGTCCTGGATGAAGTCCTTTCTTAAATCCACGCTGCCGTCAAACATGTCAAAGGCAGGATTATAGGCTGTTCCGGCTTCAAAAAAGGCGCGGGTATTGCCGTATCTGACCTCCATCACGACGCCGCCGATGCTGTCGAGTCCGCTATGAAATGTGATCGTTGTTCTTTCTTTCATGATTATTTCATCGATATCATATCACACTGAGAAGGAAAAAAATGGCGTCGGATGCTCTTAATGAACGATCCGAAAAAACAATGATTTATTGGTCTTATCCTGAAAACAACAGGAAAATGAGTCTGGTGTTATTGAGACAGACCCGTGCTTGACTTCCCCACAAAATAAACAGATTATGCCTCAACAACTGCGATTTGTTTTATTCTGTTTCATCTAAACACAGTTTTAATAAATTGCAAAATCTTCTAAAAGCGCTAATATGTAAGTGTAAAAAGGTGTGTTGACCTTGCTGTCGGCAGACCTTTTCTTTTTATTTTTCTTTCTTCAGAACAAACAACAGAGCTTCGCCTATTTTAACAGCAACAAGTTTTATCCAATCATGCTTTTCTATAAAAGATCAGAGTAAATCTCTGATCGTACTATCATCAAAGGGATAATTGCTGACATCAACAAGAATGTTTTCTGATTGCCCATGAGCTTGCTTAATTCTTTTAATTAAGCCATCTTTTCTTACAGAACCAATTATCTTGATCTCAATTGTATCTCCATCAATCAATAGGCATTAGCCAAAATTCTCAAATCCGCACTTCTTTTTCCTTGAGGATAAACAATTGCGGGCTGAAATCGACAATTCCCCCAGAAATTATTTCTAAACCAGGAGCCCACCTCAATATCATCATCAACATCGAAATCAAGAATTGCATTGGATGAATCATATCTTATCCCATCATGGGCAATGACATAATTAAGAACTTTATTTTACCTCTTCTGGGTTTAGCCTCTTTAATCCATTTTTCAGTTACATCAACCATTATGCATATTATCTCATATCTCCCTGCTGACAGATTCAGACAACAGAGAGATATTTTCCAAATATTTATTTTGATTCTTTTATCTTTTAATAATTGTTTTTTATGGTTGAATATACAAGTTTATATATTGGCAGGAATTTCACCCTAGCTGTGTTTACATAGCCACAGTAGTGCTGATGGTGTCTTCCATTATCAGATTCATCTCGCAAGACTTTTGTTTTTTTCACTGATAAATATCATACGCGATCGCACTTGCTAGAATCATAGATAACTTATTTGTAATCCAACTGCTTATTTGGTTTTCAAGGAACAAGGTTTTATAAGATACTTTATTCCTTTATTATTCTCCGTTTAACATGAATATAATTCTGAGCGGGTTCAGTTATAAGCACGGGCTCCCCAAATAGACGAAAACCCTGTTAGTAATAACAAGGTTTTAATTGTTTTATCTTTATAGTTATCTTTTTTCTTACAATTTTGCGAATAAAGTACTGTTTGATACTTTATTGAGGCAATTGTCTTTGTTTTTGTTTTCCTTTATATTTTATTGTTTACAATTGAGACCGTCTATAAAAGCAGGTTTAAAAGTCGCCATACATAGTTGGATTGTGTTTCTTTGTTTCAAGGTCGCTGATTGGCAGTCCACAGTTATTGCGATAAGTATACTCGTCATCTTCGATGAGGATCTGAAAATCCTTCTGTATGACCGGGCATCTCATTTCATAACCATCAAGACCACCTTCATAAACATAAATGCTGCTCTTTGTTAAGACGTAATGATCTTCACAGCAGTACGGACAATAATGGAATACTTTCTTTCCCACAACAAAGTTAACTGAACCGCCCGTAACTTTTTCAAGATCTTTTTCTTCAATGTTTTTTGCTTCCGCAATTATCTTATCCGCCATATTCAAACATCTCCTTTGTTGTTATTATACGATCATGATATTCGTCATGGCAGAAAAACGGATGTAAGGATGTAAAGATATTCATTTTGATATCTGAATCAAAGAGTTTTGCAATTCAAATAATGAGCTGATCTGATAGTGCGTTTTTAATATTGCATATAATCGGTATCCCTTTGGTTAAGTTGTTTTACCTCGCCAATAGAAGCGGGATATTGCTTTTACAAACAATTTGTACCTTAAAACATCTGCTGGAATGGGCAGAAGAAAACCTTGCTTCAAACGCAAGGTCTTTTGTTTTGTTTATGTCTGTTCAAAATTATAATCTTAGTCAAGTGGATTAAGATCGTTATCGAGTTTGACCATTTCTATTGATCCGTCATCATACCAGTCTTTTTCAAAGAACTTGCCGCAGGTTCTGCAGCGATAAGTATCGACATTGCTGAATAATGAAGCGATACACTGATAAGAAATACTATCATACTCTGATTCCTTGCACCATGGACAATAGACGGTATCACCAATTATGTCCTTATAACCGCCGCCGACTTTATTTAACACTTCATCAGGAAGACTTTTCTGGAATTCTTCAACATCAACACCATTGTCAGCAAGCATTTTGCATGCTTCAACATCGGATTTGCAGGTTTTAAGCTTTTCTCTCAGTTCATCAGAAATATTAATCATGTCACACACTCCTCTTGTATTTGATTAACATCAGTTTAACATACTTTTATTGTTGCACCACTTACTTAAAATGAACATTATTATGCTACATTAAAACCCGATGGCAAGACTTTTGTTACAGGAATAATGGTTATATATATTGTGATCCCCATATAAAATCTTAAAGAAAAACATAATGGGTATTAGAATAGATGTTAGTAGGGATCTAAAACCAGACTTAAAGCTATGAATGTCTTAAATATTTTATAAAACATCCTTTAGAATAAATCTGATAAACTGATCAAAGATTACTTTAACCATCATTAATAAATATAAATAAGATGCCAAAGACTGATTTCCTTAATATAAACGGAGGTTCAAACATCATGTTCTGTAAATACTGCGGTACATTAATTGAAGATGGCAAGACGGTTTGCCCTAAATGCGGCAAAGACATAAGCGTTGAAGAAAATGAAACAGATGGAAATAACGTGCGGTCTTTAATTTGCACTTCATGTGGAGGCACTGATTTCAAGAAGATCGGCCGAAACGAATATATCTGCAGATACTGTGGAAGCAGAAGTTTTATAGAACAGAACAAAAAGATCAGCGATGATCCTGATGCTGAAACAAAAATGATCGCTATCTTTGACGAAGCGGCCGAATACGAAAGAAAAGATATGTATAATAACGAGCTTCAGGTGCTTTCAAAAGGCCTGCAGATCGATCCCGATGACTGCGATCTGCTCGCTAAACTGGGGAGAGTTTACTGGAGGCTCGGCTATCTTGACAGAGCCAGAAAATACCTGGATAAAGCGGTCCTTCTGTATCCGAATGATCCTGCCATCTATAACAATATCGGACTGCTCTATGTATCCAAAAACATGTTCATCGAAGCTAAGCAGTATATAGAAAAGAGTATCAGGCTCCTCGAGAGTGACCCTCTATCTGCCACTCCCAATGATACAGCAGTCATTTATGGCAATTATGCGTTATGTATCGGAAAGCTGGGCGATAAGCAGGGAGCAATACAATATCTGAAGATCGCCAAAGAAAAAGGCTACGTCAGCAGTTCGATCGCAAATATCTGTAAAAGGCTCAAGATCGATCCTCGCAATATCTGATGATTCATCCATGTGAAATCAGTTATTCATAGCTGTACACTGATTTGCATGCTGACGATTTATCTACAAACTATCAGGAGATGCTCATCTTTTCTTTGACGCTCATAAAATTAATATCGTATATAATTTGGAGTAAGTTATTATGGAAGAAAAGAAATTGCTTAACGAGGAAGAACTCAGAAAGATCGCCGGCGGAGATGCTGTTGACATATTTTTTTGAGGTTTACCACGGCATTGGTTATGCACTTGCCCTTGTAAATCAGGCTTATGAATCAAACACCTGTCCAATCTGCAATCAGAAGATAAACCTGGCTTCTGAAACATGCACACCTACTGAAGCTTTGGCTCATATCGCTGAAACTCACGGACAAGATCCAGAGTAGAAATCATTATTCATTTTCTGTTTATAACATAAGACCAGTTCTGTTTAATGAACTGGTATTTTATTCTCACTATATTGTTTTTAGATATAACACTGCTTACCACTCCTCCAGCGTCTTGCGATAATCAATCGTTTTCCCTACCTTTCGATAAACATAAATCAGGCAGGCGATATTAAAGACCAGCTGAACGATATAAACAATCGTCGTGCCGCTGTTGCCGCTGGTATACCCTGTTTCCGTTATATTTTCCCATTTAAAGATCTCAAACATAAAACTTGGCAGAAAATCATTCAGACAATGAACAATGGCCAAGCCAAGCAGATTTCTCGTTTTCCAATAGAGAATCATATAAGTTATACCGGTCATGGCAACTGTTAAAATCTTGAGTGTAAACTGTATGACCTGCTGAAGATCAGAAAAATCAACTCTGACCACATGAACATAGCCAAACAGCAGGCTCGATATCACGGCTGTAAGAAGGAATGGATGTCTGCATTTCTTGAACGCAGGCAATAAAGCATCACAGGCACAGGCACGGAAGCAGCCTTCTTCATATATACCGACCAAAAACATATTAATGGTCAACAGCACGATATTTTTGAGCCAGTTTTCATTTAAAGCAGGTTTATTCATTATTAAGGAAATAATGCTCATAAGCGCAAAAAAACCGGGGAAAATCAGAGTAGGCAATAACATCCTCACAGTATAGCCAGTCTGATTATTGAGATAAGTAAAAGTCTTTTTCCCGGAAACGAGATAAAGAAAAATAAGTGTAACGATCGTGATAACAATAAATTCAATCAGCAGAACAAAATTGTCTTCTTTAAATAAGCGGCCTGAAATAAACATGATCCCGATCATTGAAGCGACTGAAGCCAGCCACAACAGGACATTAATAATAGCAGGTTTACTGTTTGTATTCATATTTAACCCCTCCGATCACTCACCATATACTTCTTTGGCAAGATTGAATACCGCCCAGGCTTTAGGCCAGCCCGCATAAAATGCAGCATGAGTTATTATCGCGGCCATTTCTTTTTGTGTAACGCCGTTATTCTTTGCATTGGCAATATGATACTTAAGACTGCCATCTGTAATACCCTGTGACATTAAGGCAACTACTGTAATAATACTTCTGGTTTTTAAATCAATATCTTTATTGTTCCAGTTTTCGCCAAACAGAACATCATCATTATAATGCGCAAAATCAGGGGCAAATTCACCAAGCTGGTCTCTCCCAGCTGTCTGAACTATCTTCTTATCCACTTTCTTTTCCTCCATTTTAATTATAGTAGACAGAAACCCAATTGACAGAAAACAATGTCTTGAATAGCTTCAATACCTAACTTTAGAATTTTGTTCTAGAATTAATAATAAGATTACGCATAAACATGAATAACAGGAGGCAACATGAAATTTGATAAATACTTTGTGAATGGATTTGATAATTTTCTGATCACTACCTTTTTGGTTGTAATAGTTTATATTATCATCTATCTTTCGATCAATAAAAAAATAGAAGCATTCAACAAAACAAGACCAAACCGCGCTGTTTCGATCCCTTTTGTTTCTTCAGCGGTGCGTGTAGCTTATTTTCTTCTTAGCTTTGTAATAATCGCATATCAGATCTTGCCTTTCAGACCTGTGCTGGATCTCATGATGGATGCCAGCGGCATTCTGGCGATCTGTGTAACTTTTGCCGCCCGGGAGTCTTTCAGCAATTATATTGCCGGTTTCCTGCTGACAATCCATAAACCATTCATAATCGGTGACAAGATCTCAATACAGGATCCAAAAATTAAAGGAACAGTAAAAGATATAACTTTCAGGCATACTACAATCGAGTCGGAAAACGGAAATATAGTCACTGTACCCAATTCCATAATGAATACCGTTGCGGTTGAAGATATATCCAAAGAGAAGAAAACAACGCGCAAGAAAAAAGACAGTGTGACAAGATAAGTATCTTCTTAATACGTTCCAAATCAATTGATTATATTCTGGTTTTTGCAGACCGAATGATCAGAAAGATCATTTATTCAGTCCTTTTACATATCCATAAACAAATTCGGACCATTCCCAGATATTCATGCCATTGCAGGAAATAAAGTGAGCTCTGGATCGCAGATCTTCCGAAACATACGGTTCCAGAAGTTCACGGTATAAATCCGGTATCACAATAGCGTAAACCCAGTCTTTAAGTATGAGTTCATCTTTGATCTTAAGCGGAAGCACACCCTCAAAGACAGCATTATCATGTTTTATGAGTTCATCATAACGAAAGAAGAAACGCACACCCGGTACAAAGCCTGCAAGAAGATCATTATCACTGGGAAAACGTCCGAGTCTTCTTTCGGTGACCAGACGATCTCCCGATTGACAATTCCCCCAGCTGAACATGATGTATTGAAAATAATCTTCGGGATCATTAGCGGCATTCCTCGCTTCCTTTGCGAGCTTTGCGGCAGTCATGTTTCTGGCCTTGACCGCAGATAAAAGTCTTCCGCTTTCCAATATCTTCAGCGCATTCTCTGCAGAAGAGGTATGGCAGACAAAATCCGTCATGCATCCTTTATATGTCGGGCAGGCAACGCACTCCCTTATTTTTTCAGGCGGCGCGGTTCTTACCCCTTTTTCATATTCTTTTGCATAATCTTCAATACGGGCAATTATCTCTTTTGCTGCCTCGATCGGACAATCACGGCCATTAGCTTTCTCATAGCTGATAAAGTCCAGTATCGTCTGCATTTCCCATTCTGTAATATGAGGGTAATCAGCTAGTTTTTTGTAAAAAACGCCATCCCAGCATTCCGATATCTCAAATTGTCCAATCCTGATCAGCATTTCTTCCCCCAATATCTGTAATTTCAAAACAGCAGTAATGACTGGTGAGATTACTGTTATAATTGTATCAAGATACTATTTTAGGAGGACATATGAACGATAAGAAATATTTGCCATTTAAAATAATCCACTTGATACTGATGTGTGCTACCATCCTGATCACTGTCGTCGGTCTCGTCCAGATGACAAAGCGTTTGGATGAAGGCATGACTGGTGTCATGCTTATCAGAATGATTTCCAGCATCGTGCGTATTCTTGCCATGAATGTCGGCGTACTCTATCTGGTTTCGGGATACAAGAAGAGCTCAGCCGGATACTACAAGCTGTTTTTTGCTTTAATGCTGGTATGTCTGATCTTAAGAACAATGGTCTTCTTTACCAATGGGGTCAGCACTTTCATGATAATCGGCAGTATAGTCATGGATGTCCTGGCAGCTGTCTTGCTGTTTGGCAAAGACTTGGGCAGAGATATGTCACTCATTCTTCTTACCGCGATGATCATCATCGAAGTTCTGCTGAAGCTTCCATTCAGTTTTAAAGATATTTCGATCGGCCAATTGGGTGGAGAATTCTCCATGTTCATGCTGCTGGGCACAGCAGGCTTCATGCTTACAGCCAAGTACATAGACAAGAGCTTAAGAGGAACAAAATAACGCAACTAACATTAAAGGGTCAGCACAATGACCCTTTAAAAATGTAAAAATAATTGTTTAGTCCGTTCTGTCGTTTAATTGCTTTCAGTGATCTCTTTGATTGTGCTTTTCGAGAATAATTCCGTGCCATCTATACTATCATCGTTTTCATATTTCTCTTCAACAGTAACGTTATAGTTGTAGCCATTCTTTCCCATCATGAACTGAGAATTCTCGTCCTTATTCATGTAGTAGCCATAATTTTCAAAACCTTTATCGATCAATTCCTGACCTTTTTTACCGATCAGGGAAGCAATTTCATCAGCACTGAGTTTTGATTCAGACCTTAAAGTTTTCTTGTCAATCGCAACAACCGAAAGGACCTCGGCGTATTTCTCGTTCTTTTTTTCATCAAAAAAATCTATTTCGTTGAGCTTATCGTACAATTCCGGAGTCATGGTACCTTCATAGACGTATTCATCAGTTATAACTTTGATGTTATTGTCATCAATCTCATAACCAAGAGTTTCCATTCTGAAACAATCGCCAATGTTGTTTACCTCCGAAGAAGTATCGCCACCAGCAGGAACATTTTCTTCTTTCTTGGCACAGGCTGCTAAAGAAAGAACACATAACAGTGCGCATAAGACAGTTAATAATTTTTTCATGACAAACCTCCTATAGTAAATGACCATTTTAGACCAGTTTTCGGTCAGTATGTCTTAAAAACATCTATTTCTAAATCTATACGATATTATAACCTGAAAGGCAAAATTCAGTTTAATATCATGATTGGCCAAAAGAATTGAACCAGGCTCGCTCAGAGAAAGACTTTTTATTAGGAGCTTTTATTTCGTCTTCGGCAATTCCTATTGGAAGAAAACACACCAGGTCATAACCATCTGGAACATTAAGAATCTTTGCCATCTTCTTTCCGATTCCATCATCATCAGTGACATGTCCTTCATACCAGCAGCTCTGATAGCCCAGTTCAACTATAGTCAGCAGCATGTTTTCGATTGCCGCGGCATAATCCTGCACCGCGTAGCACTTATCCCGATAAGCTATGATTCTTTGCGTAAGAACGCAGATCGCCGCCGGAGCCGTTTCACCCACCGGCGGGATAATGACCTCATGCAGTTTCTTAAGGACTTCCGGATCATCAACAGCTATAAGACTGGTCGTCTGTTTATTGCATCCCGAAGGTGCCGACAATCCTGCTTCCATGATCTTCACAAGATCCTGCCTGGGCACGGCTAAGTCTTTATATTTTCCTCTGTAACTATGTCTCTTGCTGATTGCTTCCAGTACATTCATTTTTCAAAACTCCTCATTTCTTTTCAATAAATAATCTAGTCAAACTTATATTGTTTTATGGCTATGCAGTCATCATTTTCATCAAAAGTGAATTCAACGATTAAAGGCATAACATTTTTAATCTTCTCAAAATCATCATAGCTAAACGAAGGGTCATAATAATTGATGATCGTGCTTAATGCTGTTCCATGCGATCCGACCGCAATGTTTTTGCCAGGATGATCGTTTAACAGTTTTTTAAGTGCTTCTATGTTGCGCTTCTGTACCTCTTTCAGACTTTCGCCATCCTGCAATCTGTAATCGAAATCCTGCCATTGTCTGATCGCATAGGCATCAAAATCATCGATCCACTCATTTCCGATTTTACGTTCCCTGAAATCTTCGATCATTTCAATATCGTGATCATATTTTTCCGCAAAATCACCTATGGTATCTACCGATCGCTTATAAGGACTTGATACAACCAAATGGATATTCTTATCACATAGAAACTCCGTTACCTTTTGGCGATCTGCCCATCCTTTTGGCGTCAGTTCACGAAGCAGATCGTTATGATTGCTGAAATCGGGTTCGGCATGTCTGACAAAATAGACTTTTCTCATTGATTATTCTCCTATGTGCTTAAGCGTTCAGATCAGACTGCATAAAACACTTATCAGTCCACAGCCAAGCATGAGATATAAAGGATTGATTTTATATTTTCTTAATACAAAGAAAGAGATAGCCATCAGTACAATGCCCAGATAGCTGATCGTCTCATTTGGATAACTGTTTTTGATCACGATCCTGATAAATGAGGTCACGATCAAAGCAATAGCCATACACTTTAAGGTATGAATGATGCTTTCCATCCAGGACAGTTTTTTATATTTTCTGTAGATCATACAAAGCATCAGTGAAATCAGACAGGCAGGAAGAATACAGCCAATACTGGCTGCAACAGCACCGCTCAGCCCGCCGACTTTCATGCCGACAAAAGTTGCTGAGTTTATCAAGATCGGACCCGGTGTCAATTCATCCAAGGCCAGCAGATCAGCGAATTCTTCATAGGTCATCCACTGACGCAGTTCAACGATCTCTTTTTCTACCAAAGGGATAGCAGCATAGGCTCCGCCAAAAGCCAGGATCCCAATCTTCATAAAGGAAAGAATGATACTGATAATCATATGTTCTCCTTGCTTTTTTTCATTATCATCGCCTTGACAAGTCCGGCCAGCAGACAGGCAAGCGCCAGAAAGAAGATCGAATAATCACTGTAATTGATATAAAGAAAACTGATCACGATAACTATCAGAGGATAGATGAGTCCTTTTCTTGTAACATTTACAAATAAAGAAATGATGACATCAAGAAGCATCGCAGCCACACCATATTGCATGCCCTTCAGAAAAGCCGCAGCGATCTTATTGTCGATTATGCGATTATAGAAAAAAGTCACCATGATCATGATCAGCAAAGGGGGCAGAGCGCAGCCTGCAACCGCGGATAATACGCCAGGCATTCCCGCACTTTGATAACCGACTATGACCGAAGCATTGATGCCGATCGGACCCGGTGCACTCTGAGCAAGTGCAATATAATCGGACATTTCTTCATCTGAAAACCATCCGTACCTTTCAACAAAGGTATTTTTCATGACACTCAGCATGGCAAAACCGGAATTGGCACTCATACTGATCAGAAATGTTGCTGTGAATAAAGTCCAGAGTTTTTTCAATCTGCTCATATTGTTCTATTGTATGAAATCGGCAATGTCCTTTATCACTTCATCAGAAATATGACGTTCCGTCGAGTATTCCTTAGAAGCTTTGAGAATATCAGAATACATTGCCTGCACAAAGCAATGGTTGAGTTCGGGATAAAGTCTGAAAACTGTATTTGGTCTTCCCGCCAGTATTGTTTTGAACTTTGCAAAATCATCATCAGCCAAGACCTGAAAGTCCTTGCCGCCCTGCATGATCAGCACTGGTTTATCGCTTTCCAGCAGATAATCAGCAGCTGTCTTTCTGCCCATCTCCTGGAAGTAGTAAAGCGTAGTACTGCCGGCAAACTTCTTCTTCATGGCCTCTTCTTCACTCAGCTGATAAAGATTGTCAAACTTCTTGCCAAAGATCCGCAATTCCAGTTTCCCGATCAGTTTCATCAGGGAACTGCTCTGTGAAGCCTGCTTCAGCTGT
Organism: uncultured Erysipelotrichaceae bacterium; assembly: GCA_902803055.1. Taxonomy (GTDB): domain Bacteria; phylum Bacillota_I; class Bacilli_A; order Erysipelotrichales; family Erysipelotrichaceae; genus Colivicinus. Next base: position 12,158 of record CADCOR010000246.1, on the reverse strand, counting down.
CTGATGACGATGTCTTCAAGACGATAAGGCGTACCTGCCATCATGATCAGTCCTTTGGCATCTCCGCCTTCAGCATCGATCCTTGGTGAGAGCATTGCTCCCATACTGTGACCGAGAATATAGATTCTGTCTTTGTCGATCCTTTGATCATTCTTCAGGATCTCAATTGCCATTAAGGCATCATCAATCGTTTCTTCTTTAACGGTGATGGTCTTCTTAAGCATTTTCCTTCCATGCACAAAAGTTCTTTTATCATAACGCAAGGAAGCTATGCCATACCTGCAAAGACCTTCAGCCAGATCCTTAAAAGGAGTCAGCTTCATGACTTTTTCATCCATATTGCTTGAACCGGAGCCATGCACCATTACTACAGCCGGCACTTTATCCGACAGATCATCTGGCAAGCTCAGAATTCCATTAAGCGGATATTCTCCGTTTTCTCCGACTATTACCTTCTCACAGATCATGCAATCCCCTCTTTTTTAATTCACTTTCTTTTTTATTCAGAAATCATGCGCTGGTTCATTAAAAAGATCGCGACCCACCCGTCTTGCTTTCTGGTCCACGTCACGGTAATATTGAATGTTCCAGCCAGATCAAGTTTCCTGATATCATTTACTTCGTTTGTGATCTGATAGTAAGCCTGAACACTTTCAGCATCTTCGTTGACTATTTCATAATAATCGATCACAAAGCTGCGGCAGTCAAAATTGCTGATCATATCGGCATATTCTTTGCCGGAATATCTGTATCCGTCACAGAGTATCACCGCATCTTCATCAACAAGTTCCAGAAAGCCATCTCTGTCATTATTCTTAATGGCTTCCCATAGTCTAGTGTCCAATATCAGAAAAGCATCTATGTTCATTTTCTGCCCCTTCTATGTTTAAAAGCGTTATTCTTTATTATCGTTATTCACTGTTAATTGTATCATCAGATGTTCACCCCTTCATTGATACAGCATTACAGATAAGAGAGTATTTATAGCAGTTTTAGGATAAACTAATATTAAATAGGAATATATAAGGATGGGTATTATATGAAAAGTCTGAAAGAGCTGAAGATCAATGAGTCGGGAAGAATCGTATCTGTTGGTGGAAAAGGTGCTTTAAGGCAGCACTTTCTTGATATGGGCATCATCCCCGGCGTCGATGTCAAAGTTATCCGTTATGCCCCAATGGGCGATCCAATAGAGATCAGGATTCACGGTTATGAACTTACCTTAAGACTTGCCGATGCAGCCAAGATCAAAGTTGAAGTGCTCAGTGAACAGCAGATAGAAGAAGAAAAAAACATAAGCTCTTTGGAAACAGATCACCCAGGATTAGGTGAAGGCGGACGTTTTCACGATGATACAAATGCCAATCCATTGCCGGAAGACACTTTATTGCGTTTCGCCCTGGTCGGCAACCAAAACAGCGGCAAAACTACGCTTTTCAACCAGCTGACCGGCTCCAGACAGCACGTCGGCAATTTCCCTGGCGTAACAGTCGATCGCAAAGATGGAGCTATTATCGGCTATCCCGACACACTGATCACTGATCTGCCCGGTATCTATTCCATGTCACCATATTCGAAAGAAGAACTGGTATCCAGAGATTTTGTCCTGAAAGAGAAACCGCATGCGATCATCAACATCGTCGATGCGACCAATATCGAACGCAATATGTATCTGACAATGCAGCTGCTGGAAATGGATATTCCGGTTGTTGTAGCTTTGAATATGATGGACGAAATGGCCGGCAACGGCGGTTCAGTTGACGTCAACAGAATGGAAGAAATGCTCGGAGTACCAGTCGTACCGATCTCGGCGGCACGTAACGAAGGTGTTCATGAACTTGTCGACCATGCCATTCATATTGCCCGCTACCAGGAAAAACCGGCCAAGCAGGACTTCTGTGATCCTGATGATCATGGCGGTGCAGTACACCGCTGTCTGCACAGCACGATCCACCTCATCGAAGATCACGCCCGCAATAATGATCTGCCCGTACGTTTTGCGGCTTCCAAAGCAATCGAAAATGACAAGCTGATCATCGAACAGCTTGCTCTTGATGATAATGAGCTTGAAGCTCTTGAACACATCTTCAGTCAGATGGAAAAAGAACGGGAGCTCGATCGCAGCGCGGCCATCGCTGATATGCGCTTCTCTTTCATCATGAAGGTCTGCGCCGCCTGCGTCAAAAAACCGGTCGAAAGCAAGGAACAAAGAAGAAGCCAGCTGATCGATCAGCTGCTTACAGGCAAATATACCGCTATCCCGATCTTTATTCTGGTCATGGGAACGGTCTTCTATCTGACCTTCAATGTCATCGGTGCTTTCTTCCAGGACCTGCTGGCTTCAGGGATTGAAATCCTGACTGTTGTGATTGATGATTATCTGAGCATGCTGGGCATCAACGAAGTCCTGCACAACCTTGTCGTCAAAGGCATTCTGGAAGGTGTCGGCAGTGTATTGAGTTTCCTGCCGATCATCATCACGATGTTTTTCTTCCTGTCTTTGTTAGAAGACAGCGGCTATATCGCCAGAGTTGCCTTCTTTATGGATAAATTGCTCAGGAAACTTGGTCTATCAGGCCGCAGTATCGTGCCTTTGCTGATTGGCTTTGGCTGTACGGTACCAGCCGTCATGTCCTCAAGAACTCTGCCAAGTGAAAGAGACCGCAAGATGACGATCCTGCTTACACCATTTATGAGCTGTACGGCAAAACTGCCGATTTACGCTTTCTTTATCGATGTCTTCTTCCCGCGCTACAAGGCTCTGATCATGGTCGCCCTTTATGTCCTGGGCATTATCACCGGCATCATCGTTGCTTTGCTTTACAGAAAGATCTTATTTAAAGGTGAAGCTGTGCCATTTGTAATGGAGCTTCCGAATTATCGTTTGCCAAGTCCGCGCAATGTATCAATGCTGTTATGGGAAAAATCAAAAGACTTCCTGCAGAGAGCTTTCTCGGTAATCCTGATCGCTTCCGTAGTTGTCTGGTTCCTGCAGAGCTTCGATTTCCGCTTCAACAGCGTGAGCGATTCTTCGCAAAGCATCCTGGCCGTGATTTCCGGTGTGATCGCACCATTATTCAGACCACTTGGTCTTGGTGACTGGCGAATTGTTACTTCGTTAGTTTCAGGTTTCATGGCCAAGGAGAGTGTCGTATCCGTCATGAACGTCCTGTTTACAGCTCAGGGCGGCATCAGCAAAGTGATCACGCCATTATCTGCTGCGACTATATTGGCCTTCTCGCTGCTGTATACGCCATGTGTCGCCGCCATAGCTTCTATCAAAAGAGAACTAGGTCAAAGATGGGCGATCTATGTCGTGATCTGGCAATGTCTGGTCGCCTGGATTGTTGCCTTCCTGGTACATCTGATCGGTCTCGCATTTATATCCTGATAAAAAGAATGGTACCCGCCATTCTTTCTTTCGTAATGAAAAGAGGAACAAGTCCTCTTTAGCTTTCACATAAACTTTCAGCAATATTCAGAATGTGATCACCGATTCTTTCGATATCGATCAGCAGTTCGGAATATAAGATACCCGAACCAGCCTGATCCTCATTCTCTTTCATACGCTTGATTTCTATTTCACGATTAGCCATACACAGCTCATCGATACGATCTTCGTTTTCTTTGATCAATTTCAGCAGTTCACTATCACCAGTAGTCATAATCTTTTCAACGCATTCAAGACTTTCAGCAATGATCTTGCCCAGTTCGGATAATTCATCATAAGCGTTGATCGATAATGGAGAATCCGACACGATCATGTCTTCCTGCGCCTCGGCCATATTCATGGTGTGATCACTCATTCTTTCTAAATCGACATTGATTGAGAATAAGGAAGCAGCTTTCTTGGATTCTTCCCTGTTTGGATTGGAAGACATCAGCACCAGCAGGTTTTTGGAAATACCACTGTTGATGAGATTGACTTCCTGTTCATTCCTGCTGATCTCCTTTATTACTGAATAATGTTCCATCAGACCATCAAAGCTCTTGTTGATTGAATCCTTGACGATCTTGAACATGTTATTGATCTCAACATTGATACCGAAGATATTGAAGGCGGCGTTATTTTCCGTCTTAGGTGTGACTTCAACCTCTGGCTGCAGCGTCTTGACAGTGCCCTGATCAGGAATAAATACATAAACAAGTTTGGCAAGATACTGAGCAAACGGGAAGATTACCAGCGAGCTCACCACATTTGTAAAGGTGTGCATGAAAGCGATCTGCTCAACAACACTGCCCGGCGCCATACGCTGATAGAAGACATCGAACGGGAAGATCATATATAAGATCGTAAACAGAATGGCATTGACCAGGTTGAACAGAAGGTTCAGCAATGATACACGCTTGGCATCACGATTGAAACTCAAGGAAGCCAGCATAGCCGTCGTGCAGGAACCGAGGTTCTGACCCAAGTTGAAGAACATGACATCCTTTATCTGTACAAGACCGCTCTTGGCCAGCGACTGAATGATACCTAAAGATGCTGAAGAAGACTGGACGATCGTTGTCAGAACAAAACCAACCAGAATACCGATGAACGGATTATGCAATCTGACCAGCAGATCAAGGAAGAACCTGGACTGTCCCAAAGGAGCAAGGCCGCCGGACATTGTATCCATGCCGATGAATACAAAGCCCAAGCCCATCATTATCTCGCCTATCGCATTGAGCTTGTCGTTTTTGACAAACATGATCAGGCAGACACCGACAAAAGCCAAAAAAGGCGCAACCATTCCGACATCAAGAGCCATTAAATGGCCGGTGATCGTCGTACCGATGTTGCTGCCCATGATGACATAAACTGTCTGTTCTACACGCATGATGCCGGCGTTGACAAAGCTTACCAGCATACTGGTCGTTGCGCCTGAAGACTGAATAAGTGCCGTTACCAGCAGACCGGCCAGTAAAGCTACGATCGGTTTCTTAGTCAGTTTTTCCAAAACATCCTGAAGTTTTCCGCCAGCCATGTGTTTAAAACCGCTTCCCATGACCTCCATGCCATATAAGAAGATAGCCAAACCGCTTAAGACTGCCAGAATATCAGTAAATTTCATGATTAATTCTATAATATCAAAAAACAAAGATGTTTGTTAATACGGGCATAAGAAAAGCCATACGGCATCAGGCCATATGGCTTCACTACTTTTCTTTGCGAAAGATTACTGAACTTCTTTACCGCAGAATGAGCAGAACTTAGCACCTGCTACAGCGATCGGCTTGCCGCAATGCGGGCAGAATCCGCCGGCAGCCTGTGCAGGAGCAGCGTTGCCGCCAGTCTGCTGAATGAGACCTGAAGCAACATTCTGAGCCATATTGACATTCATGAAGCCAGTCGCCGCACCATTTGGATTGTTGGCAGCATCTCTCATGGAATCGGCTGCAGCCTGAATGATGGTAGCGTTAGCCATATTAGGATCCTTGTTGAGAGCGGCAAACTGAGCATTCTTGATTCTTTCAGCATCAGCTTCCGGAACTGTTACAGAATTGATGGTGATACTCTGGAAAGCAATACCTCTTTCCTCTTCCCATTTCTTGTTTACAACATCGCAGATAGCGTTCTTTAATTCAGTTGTGTGTGATGGGAGCTCAGAATATCTGATGCCGAGTTCAGACAGTTTGCCAAACGCAGGATTGAGAGCGTCGATCATTTCTGATTTCATCAGCTTTAAGAGATCTTCTTTGTCATATCTGTCAGCCTTGTTGCCGGCAACATTCTGATAGAAGATAACCGGATTGACGATCTTGAATGAATATTCACCGTTGCAGCGGACAGCGATATCAACATCAGCACCGGTAGTCTTGTCGATCACAACCTTGAATGGAATCGGTGTTGCTGTTCCATACATGTTGTTCATGATTTCCTTGGTGTTGACATAGTAAACTCTCTGTGACTTGTTTGCGATACCGCCATAAGTAAATCTTTCCAGTGCATCTTTGAAAGCATTCTTGATGCCTTCGAAACCGCCATCGAAAACACTTGGAGATAATGATGAATCAAAAGTATAATTGCCCGGCTCTGCAGCTACTTCAAGAATATTGCCCTCTTCAACAACCAGAGCGCACTGTCCTTCGTTAACTACGATTCCGGAACCATTAGTGATAACATCACCTGAACCGCCATTACCTCTCTTGGTTCCTTTGACCATAAGCGTGTCATTGTCCATGGAATCACAGACAAAATAATCTTTCCATGTATCAAGTGCTGTACCTATGACGGAACCTGCCAAAGCCTTAATTAAACCCATTTTCATTCCTCCTTTGATTTAATTATTTATTCTAGAAGTGTCTGCCATGTCCGCCATGGCTAGTTCCACTTGAAGAAGTATGAATGTGTGAGCCGCCTGAACTGCCGCTGCTGTGCGAGTTTGCCAGACGGGTTTCTTCTCTTCTGATCGGTGCTCTGGAAACATGTCTGTCCACCAGCATGTCGGAAGCACCAGTCAGAACGAAGCTGTTGCCGACGATATAATCGCCTGCATAATAATTTGAATGGACACTCTTCATTCTGCCCCTCAGGATAAGTGAAGAGAACAGTGAAGCGATCGCTCCGCCGATAGCAGAGATCACGAAATTTTTAGCACCAAAGCGATCAGGCTCAGTATCGTTATTCACGTCGACGATCTGGCCGTTTTCTGCTGAAGTAAGAAGCGAATCGGTTTCTTTTGCGTAAGTTACCAGAGCATCATAATACTGTCCATCCGCCAGATCAGACATCATGTCATCAAAGATCTGATCGATGCCATAGTCAGTCATATACTCCTTGCACTTGCCGCTGGTCGAGATGTAGATCTCTCTTTCGCCCATATCAAGGACGAATATGACGCCATCCTTCTTATAACCGTTATAGTCATAGAAATCATCGGCATAATCTTCGACCGGCTTGCCATTAGTGGAATTGGTCGTAACCGCAACTACATCAATGCCATGTTTATCAGCTACCTGTCTGAGCTTGGCATAAAGGCTTGCTTCTTCCTTATCACTGAGCAGATCGGCGTAGTCGTTCACCAATGGATTGCCAGTTACAGTTGGAGCAGTACTGGTATATGCTTCGCTGTTGATCAGCTTTAAAGCCAGCTGATAATAATCCTTAATACCTTCGCCAAAGGCATCCGGAGAGCTGTTTGTCGCTTTGGAGTAGAAAGCATTCCACAATTTATCTTCGTTGTTGCTGATAAGATCAGCTTGCGGACCAGCAGCCAGGATCCGATAGTAGTGTTCAGCCAGGACCATAACGACATTATTAGTGGCTGGAGAATGCTTATCCAGGAATGACTTCGCATACTTTCCTACTTCACTTTCGCTGTCGGCGATGCTTGTATCATAGACAAAATAGATACTGACATCATAATTCTGCTCAATTCTATGAAGATCCTCATTTAGATCAGCGATCTTTTCAACACTGATCAGATCGTCATCATTATTGATGATGACATGTTCATTATCAGCAGCTACTCTAAGCGGAGTAAGCAGGAACAGTGCCGTTATGAATATAATACTTATAATCTTTTTCATAACTTCACCTCAGATACATCAGATACTGAAGCACATTCAGTATTGCCGTTACACCGAAGAAAACAAGCAGCATGATCTTGATGAGCTTGCCTTTATCTGTAGGCAGATCACCGACAAACTTGCCGGTCTGGCCATTCATCGCAAAGCGATAAAGCTTGCCCTCATATTTAACATTCAGCAGCCACATCGGATACATGACATATTCCTGTTTGCCTTCGGAAATTCCGATATGTGTTGAAGTCGGAATGCAGTTGTCATAATGTGATGTAGTTGATCTGAACATGGCAGCTGTCGAATTAGCGATTCGGCTGTTGGCCTTTTCTTTTGATTCAGGAACATCAATATCATATTTATCAGCCAGATAACCGGCCAGATAATTATCGGAATAAGGCTTGCTGGCAGAGAGATTGAATGGTTCGACCGACTGGGTCAGCTGATCATCAACCTTGCTCGAAGCATCGACCGGAACATCCGCAAAACGGACATAGCCGGATCTGAACACTTTATATCGGCTGGTCTCTGTATAGCTGTAATTGTGATCAGACCAGTAACGGTGATTTACCGCATCAAACCAGATCCTGGCATTGGCTTTGCCATCAAAGAGCCAGAACGGTACATAGACACCTTTGATCTCATCGATTGTCGCTTCATCTTTAAAGGCATCCGGAAGTAAAGGTTTGCCTTTGAGATGCTGTTTATACCTTTCCTTGGCCTGTTTCTTATCCAGCATGAAAGGAATGACTCTTTTTGGTTTGTAAATTCCGGAAACATTGCTGGTCAGAACGATCGGATTATCGCAATACGGGCAGGTCGTTGCCGCGGTATCCTTATCCGTCATCAGGACTCCCCCACAGGAATTACAGGTATAGACCTTGATATCATCACTATACCACGGTTCGGAATCAACTACGACTTCTTCGTGTTCGTTAAAAATATCCGGATCAAAGGTTCCTTCGCAATAGGGACACTTTAATTTCTGGGTATTGGCATCGAATTCTAAACGGCCACCGCAGTTAGGACATTTAAAATCTTTCAATTCACTCATATAAAATAACCTTTAAGATAATTATACATTATTTTACTACTGCAACATTAACCATTAAAAAAACGCCGAAGCGTTTTCTTAGTGTTTGAAATGACCTCCACCCGGCTTACTTCCAGGCGTGAAATTCTGACCATCAGGCGGTGTCTGACCACCGCCTGGAATATTCTGTTCATTCTGCGTGTTTCCATCCTGATTCATACCGCCAAAGCCATGCTGCATGCCGCCGCCGAAGCCTTGCATACCGCCGCCAAACTGGTTGGTGATCTCATCGGTTTCTGTGCCGTTGATGATGATCGTACCGCCATTGTGTTCAGCTCCGCTGTCGTAATCGAATGCCGATTGTGCTGTGATATTGATCGTACCGCCATTGATGTAGATATAGCCGTTAGAATCGATAGCGTCTGTATCACCCTGTCCCATATTTACACTCAGGTTTCCGTCATTCATCTCAAAGGTTGCTGTGTAATCAGAAACCTTCTGCGCTGCATTGATGCCATCATCAGAGGCACTGATATCGATATCGCCGCCATTGATCTTAATATATGTTCCCTCTATGCCTTCGTGTGCTTCGATCGTAAAATCGCCGCCATTGATCGTCACCATCTTATCCGCATGGATAGCATCGTCTGAACTTACGATATCGAAGCTGCCATCATCGATCGTGATATCACCATCAGAATGGATCGCATCATCGACACTGTTTATCACAAATGAACCGCCGGAAATTGTAATCTCATTATCGGATTTGATAGCCTTGTATGAATCAGCGGTATTTGATTCGGCAGTATTGATCGTAAAGTTTCCGCCTTCGATATTTACTAAAGATGTACCATAGATCGCGTCAGCATAGCTGTTAATCACAAATGTACCACCGCTGATGTATACATAACCTCTGTATTCATCTTCACTGTTATCAGACTTCAAAGAATCCTTATAAGTCGTAAGTTTGAAGTTTCCGTTTGAGATCATCAGAGCATCCTTGCCGCTTAAGCCCTGACCGGCTGTCTCGATGTTATAATTGCCGCCGGCTATGACCAGATCATCCTTGGAGACGATGCCGTGATTGTAATCTGATTTAAGATTTAGTGTACCATTTCCATTAATGATCAGATCCGCCTTGGAATAGATCAAGGCATCGACATTGTTGTCATCGATCTGGGTATATGATGAGGAATCACTTATCGTATTGACACTTCCTTCGGCTAAGGTAATAGTTATCTCATCACCTTCAACAATATAGATACCGGCAAAGTCTCCTGAATTGATCGTAGCATTGTTCAAGACAAGCTGGACATCGATATCTTTTTCAACTTCAACAATAACACTGGCGTTATCAAGTGTGCCTTGTAATATATAAGTACCGCCTTTGGTGATCTTTACATCTTCACTTCCTAATTCGATCAGTGTAGAACCATTGATCTGATAGGAAGCATCAGTATCACTTTCATTGAAACTGAGATTGTAAGCCTCAGCCACCTCTTCATCTTCATCTTCTTTAACTGTATCTGAAATGACTGTATTGCAGCCGCTGAGTACTATCAGCATCAGTATACTGAGTATAGTTATCAACTTTTTCATCTTCTTAACCTCTCGTTATTTATAATTCATCCCTGTTTGTCGAAGGTCTTGCACAGACGATCTCCAGGTTGGAATTTCTTACTCTTAATTCATCGATCATCTTCTTCATCTTGGCATGATCCTTTAAGGTGATATCGTAATCAAGTCTGAATAAAGAACCTAAAGTAAGTGTTTTTACGGAATCCAGCTCATAATGAGTGGTATATTTCTTTAAGACTTCATCAAATACTTCATCATAGTTGAGATTCTCCGGTATCGTGATCTTCAAGGTTCTTTCGTTTTCGGATAAAGCTCCGAAGTTGGTGATGGTCAGCAAGAACAGCACCAGGGAAAGCAAGATCGTAAATACGCCGGCGATCGCCACATAGCCTGTACCGCAGATGATACCGATGGTCATAGCGATAAAGACTGCCACGAGCTCCTTGGCGTTGCCCTTGACACTACGGAATCTGATCAGAGCGAATGATCCGGCAACGGATAAGCCGACACCGAGATTATCGTTTACCAGCATGATTACGACCGTTTCTACCGCCGGAATGAGTACCAAAGCGGTAATGAACGATTTTGTATAGGTGTTCTTATACATGAACACCAGTGATAATACCAGTCCCAGCAGCATGCTGGTTCCGATCGCCAGCAGGAATTGGCCAAGGGTCAGTGACCCTGTAAAAATGCTTGCCCAAATATTACTCATGATTTCTGATCTCCTTTATTTCCTTTTCAAATGCACTTCCTACCTTCGAGAAACCTCTGGGGTAGGCCTTGACTTCATTCAATATCTCTATCAGCCATAATGGCATCGCTTCAGCCACCTTGATCTCCATGACGATCTTATCGGTGACTGACTTATCCATAGGATCGGCATTCAATGACAGATGTTTCATCCTGTAGACGATATTCTTATCAAAGGTGATCCTGATAGAATCATCATCCTTGGCCCGATAAGAGTATCTTTCACAGCCTATATACACAGCTGGTTTAATGCCCTGATACTGATCAATGGCATATCTGATCTCGTTTCCGATCTGTTCATCCTTGAATTGCGCTGTCTTGATATCCTTAAGCAGCTCTTCATGTCTGGCTTTGGTACGACGTTTATAGACGATGCCATCGAGTTTTCTTTTGAACTCCACGAAGACCCTGTCATCCGCCGAAGCATCGCCATATGATCTGATCCGCAGCTTTTCCTTGAACTTCGGCTTTTCGATCGAACGTCTGATCATCGCAAACTTCTCTGTGTCATAATAGATCGATCGGATATTGCCCTTAAAGAACTTATCGGGTTCAACATAGTCCTTAAGTTTTTCAGCTATGTCTTCATACTGCTGTTCACTTAGCAGATATTTCTTTTCCGTTCTGACAAATGTTTGTGACATTTTGGCCTCCTTATGGCTCTAATAATATCGGTGGAATGTGAATTCAAACTGAAGTGAATTTGAATTAAAACTGAAATAAAAAAGATCTCATCTCGAGATCTTTCGTTCATAAAACGCTAAACCAGACGCTTATCCCTTCCAAAGTGAATGCAGATTGCAATACGCATAGACAGCTACAACCTCATCACCTTCACAGAGTGCGAAGCAGGCTTTTGGAGCCTCACCCGGTTTTAAGGATTTGCGCTGATTGCCCTGTTTGGTCTGCAAAGCGATCCATTCGATGTAGTGTTCCGGCAGCATCGGATGTTCAACAGAACCGACCGTCACATATACGATATTATCTTTGACTTCATAGACCGGAATGTGCTTTTCTGTAGCAGCTTCCGTTGTACCAGCAACTATCTCCTCCATCGGTTCGCCACAGCACATGATCGGGCATCCCTTTTTCTCAACGATCGCAACCATCTGGCCGCATTTCTTACAGCGATAAAACTTCATTTCCATTTTGTACCTTTTCTCCTTTATATTTTTATGCTACCTTGTTTCCGCATCTTGGACAGAAAGCTGTTCCCGGATCAGTGATCTTCTCACCGCACTTCGAACAGTAGAACTCCGTGAAAGACGAAGGCTTTGGCGTACCGTCC
>CADCOR010000245.1 GCA_902803055.1 uncultured Erysipelotrichaceae bacterium | reverse complement strand
GTCGTAAGCTGACTGACCATGATCCCGCTGACCAGTGTTTTGTCAGTTGTAAAACAGACATAGTCGTAGATCGCATGTGTGATGACACCCGGCACGATACTGCCGGCGGGATCACCCGTGGTTATCACCAATGATCTTTCTGTTTTTCATCTGGTCTTTTTCCTTTGTGTTTCTGTCATTATTATATGAGAAAGCCCTGAAGATCAGGGCTCATATACTTTTCATTACTTATATTTAATTGTTTACTGTTTATAGAACAGTTCTCCCGGGCTTGACATGCATAACTGCGTCTTGAGTTTCAAAGTCGCATCATCGACGATCTTGAAGTCGATCTCCTTGACGCTGTCACCCATAAAGCCGCTGAAGGAAATATCTTTAACGCTCAGGATGTAGTGATTCTCTTCTTTCTTGTAGGTGCCTTTGTATTCACCCATTCCCGCATAGAGGTTCTCCGTGAAGACGAAATTGCCCTTGCCATCAAGATAGATGCTCGGCTGGAACTGATCATTCACATCCTTGATCTTGGCCTTATAAGTCACCGGCTGAGCTTCCGGATCCTTGCTGCGGGTCTCAAAACCGATCGTCAGCTTCTGTGAACCGCAGGTGATATCGATCGTCGTCTTGCCTGGAGATACTGTTGTGGCCTTGCCGTTTTCATCGACCTTTACCACTTTTTCATCATTGCTCTTGTAAGTGATCTTATCTGTTGTATTCTCTGGCGTCTTCACGATCTCAAGATCCCAGTCCTTCACACCTTCATATGCCCAGTAGTTGTGATATGGGGCACTTAAACCGGTGCATGGAACATCCTTGGTCGAAGTCTCCTCTTTCGGCTTGCTGTCAGTCTCCGGCTTGCTCTCCTCAGGTTTTGTGCTATCCGGTTTTGTCTCCTCCGGTTTGGTTTCACTGCTGCTGGCGTTGTTGTTTGTATTTGAGCTGCTGCTGTTAGAACCCTTGGTCTCAGTCGTGGAGAAGATGCTGTCAGATCTTGAACCCAGCAGGGTCGTCTTGAGAACGATCGTATCATCGTCTTTTACTTCAAAGATGACCTTGGAGAAAGAACTGTCATTTTCCACATTCAATGTACAGACATCTTCATTCAGTTCCCAGGTACCATTCATCTCATAGTAGCCATCTTTATAGCTGTCATTGAGCACAAAGGTGCCATTGCGTCCAAACCACACTTTCGCATGATCGCTATGGTTAAAATCATCAACGGTGTTGTAATAGGTCTTGCCGCTGATATCAAAGGCCGGTTTATCATCTTCTTTTTTTGAACTACAGGCACAAAGCGCGAAAATGATAAAAACGACTGTCATGATCTTCAAAGCTCTGTTATTCATACTCATATCCTTTCTGAATCAAAGATTCTTCCTGTAATGATCTGTTTTATTCTTCTGATTTTATTATATCGCTTCAGCCCTTATTGTTTAACAGTGTGAACATCTCTCACATATTTGAATTGTTCAAAAGAAAACACATCTTAATGTGTCTCCTGTTTAGTAAAACTGTCCCTGATCGCCTTTGCGCAGCTATAGCCGGTCGCCAAGGCTATCTGCAGATTGAAACCGCCTGTAAAGGCATCGACATCCAGTACTTCGCCAATAAAGTAAAGACCTTTGCAGAGCTTTGATTCCATAGTCTTGGGATCGATCTGTTTTACATCGACACCCCCGCTGGTCACGATTCCTTTTTCGATATCCTCCAGACCTGCGTAGCTTAAAGGCAGATGCTTGAGATCTTTCAGCAGCTGCTGACGCATCGTCTTGCTGAAGGAGTTCAGGACGACTGTTGGATCGGTTGCGGTATTGTTCAGGAAAAACGGAATAAAAGGTTTAGGCAAAAGAGTATTCAGCAGATAGTGTACATCTTTATTCGGTTCTTTATCTATTTCCCGCAGCAGCCGTTTATCAAGCGTTGCTTCATCAAGAGCCGGTTTTAGATCCAGGGTTAACTTTATATCTTGCTCTCTGTTGATCAGTGAAGACATGCTTAAGGCAATCGGTCCTGTGATGCTGCCGGGCAGAAATTCCAGATCGCCAAAGATCGTCTTTTTAAAATGATTATTAGATGCCGTCAAAGCAACATTTTTCAAAGTCAGATCCAGAAGTTCCTTATTGATCTTTTCTTTGATCCTTAATGGACAAAGAGCGCTTTTGAGTTCGATGATCTCATGGCCAAATTGCTTGGCAAAATTGTATCCATCGCCAGTCGATCCGGTTAAGGGATATGATTTTCCTCCTGTAGCAATAATCAGTCTGTCACACTGATATTCCTTTTTATCAGTCCTGATCATAAAGCCATCT
>CADCOR010000244.1 GCA_902803055.1 uncultured Erysipelotrichaceae bacterium | reverse complement strand
ACTCAGCTGTATCTGCTGTCAATAATTGCTTTTCAATTATGTTTCTTTTAAGGCTCTCAGATTAAGATTAATTTATAAATAGACTATTTATAAAATGAAAAAGGAACACAGCTTACTCTTAATAGTTTTTTTTAATCTTGTAAAATACATCATCACTCATACAGCTGTTGAATTGATATCGCAATAAAGATGTGCCAGCAAACTGTGAGTTCAGGAAAAAAAGTCATTTTGCGGAAACTTACAATATACATAAACAGATATAACATACAGAACCTGAGGAGGCTATACTTCTTTAGGTTTTTTTCTCTGAAATAGTCAGAATTATTGTTTTCTATCTATAACATTCTTTAATGATATGATTATTGTAGAAAGATTAAAAATAATCAAAGAAAAAAACTGCACAACAGTTTGCTATTGCTAGTGCCAAACAGGAGTAACGTGGAAATGAAAAAGATAATTATTATGTTGCTGGTAATACTGTTTGCTGGATGTTCATCTTCAGCGGCTGGCAGCGGTGACTACCCGCCAACCAGCGGAGATCAGACAGGCGATGATATTGATGTCGATATAACTGACAGCATCCTGCCACCCGCTCAGACGACTGCTGATGCCAATGGCTGGTACATAGTTGAAACAGATGATCAGCAGTCACCTGTCGATAATAATGAAACTGAGTCATCTCAGAACGCAGGCAATGATTCTGTTACAGGCAATACGGGAAGCAATAACACTGCTGATAGTGGTTCTGTGAGCAGTTCTTCTGATAGCGGCTCTTATGCTGAACAGATAGATCCTTCATCTTTTGATGTCAAAAAGCTCAATTTTGAGGAGTTTGATAATCTTTATGGCCAGATTACCTATAATGGAGTCCCTGAGGAAAGAGAAAGTCAGCCTTTGAAGAACGCCAATGGTATCTGGAGATACAATCTCAAAAAGAAATATGATGATCCTTCTCAAGGTTATATGTACGATGAGCTGGGTTATGCGCACATGTATGTCAAAGGAAGCGATCAGCCTCCGATCAGGATTACGTTATATCCTCGAAAGGCATCTGATGGATACGAGGCATGGGATCTGACAGATGAAAGTGTTGGGTATGAACCGTTTGCAGGCAATATCGATGATGACAACATAATCAGACTTAAAGGCAATAATGCGATCATCGTTCCTGAGTATTATTATGCTTATCAGGGCAAAGAATATCTGATTGCGAAAATGTGGCTTTCAGAAGAAGACTTTGCTGATTTCCTGATGATCAGAGAAAGGGAATAGCTTTATGGCAAAATTCTGCACAAAGTGTGGAGCTCCATTAAGTCCCAGAAGTAAATTTTGTCAGGAATGCGGTGCACCTGTAGAAGATAACAAAAACATCAAGATAAGTCAGGATGATAAAGGCGGGCTTACTTTTGATGCGCCTGAAGGTACAATGGTAGAGATTTCTGACCCCAAACCGGTAAAGAAAGCAAAGAAAGAGAAAAATGAAAAGAAGAAAGAGGTTGAAAACCCGCCGATAAAAACAACACCGGTAAAAGAGGAAAAAATCAAAACCGAAAAGAAATCCAAAGGCGGTTTCGGCAAGTTCATAATTATTCTGCTGGTAGCGCTTATTGCCTTTACCGGCTTTGTTAAACCGGGCTTTTTCCTGAAAGGCGGAAAGCCAGGTGGTGGAGGCAATCCACCGCAGAATACACCAGGCAGTGGAAACAGCGGTACAGTCGATGTAGAACTTCCTGAATATAACGGAAACTCCAAACCATTTGAAAAAAATGTCTGCGAAGGAGTCGTGGTCAGGGCAGAAAAGAACGCCTTTGCCCAAGATACAGATGTGAAGATGACGCCGCTTGATGAAATCCCTTCACAATACAACGACATCCTTAATGAACTTGAGGATCAATGGATGCTTCCAATCAGTGCCTGGGAAGTTGATGCCGGGCTTTCAGCTGATGAAGTGATTCCGGGTGTCTATGAGGTCGAAGTTGATCTCAATACCCTGGATATTGATCCGGCTTTCTATCCCTGCCTGACCGTGGGCAGATTTGGCGATGATGGAAGCTTCCAGGAATATGAGGTCACTATTAATGATAACAAGCTGATCTATCACAGCCGTCAGAATTCGGTAACCGCCATTCTGGTGTGTGGTGCCATCATCGTATACAGGGGCGCACAAGCCGTGGACTATATCAATGAAAGCCTGTATTTCTGGAGCCGCAAGGATTACCTGAAACGCTATGTGGAAATAAAGAAGTATCAGACCGCCTATGGTTCCTATGAGCTGCAGTGGATCACGAGCGATATCGATCCGGAACTTGGCGATAAGGTTAACCGGATTCACGAAATAGAAGAAGACTGCCGTCGACAGACCGAGGAATACGAAAAAACCATTGAAGACACCAAGCAGCTTGACCGCAACAAACAGAAAGCTTCGTATTATAAATATCTGCTTGAATCAGATGAGGAATACCTGCGCCTGAAGGAACAGGTCAAGATTCCTGACGCCATTCAGGAGACCAAAAAATATATCGATATTGCCTATAACTATCTTGGCAAGATCGCCAATGTGCGCATGCCGACGGGCAGAGTCATCTTCCAGGCCCGTACCGATTCCAACAAACCGGAGTACCGTGATAAGTTGGGTCTGGCTGAAAAGGTCAATTTCATCTCGATCGTTTCACTCTGGCCTTTGAAGGCTCTGACAAGTCAGGAAAACAAAGACAACTACCTGCTGACGATCACCCACGAACTGTTCCACGTCTGCCAGGAGAGATATCGCTATAGGGGACCGATCATTGATAAGCTCACCGATGATCCGCGTTATGACGAAATGGTGACGATGGTCCTGGAAAGAGATGCCAAGCGATACTATCAGAATAACGACATCATCACAACTGATCCGCCTTTGACCGAGAAGATCCGCTGGGATATGCTGCGTTTACCGATCGACAAGGAACCGAATAGCGATGGCGCTTCTAACGGCAAAGATGTCAAGATGAAAGAAGGCTATCAGCTGGGTGATTTCATAATGTATCTGCAGGAAGAGTATTCCGATCGCACCGTTACGCCGCATCAGCTGATGAAAGCGCGAAGTTCCTATGAACAGCCGGGCGTATCAGAACCGGTCAGGACAGCATTTGGAATCACTGTTGACGAATTTGATCTCTTCTTCCGCAAGTGGCTATTAGCCCGCCGTGGTGAAATCATGAGCCAAGCCGTACAGAATTTCAATGAAGCTGCCTATTACCCTCAGCAGTGGACCAAGCTTGCTCCAGGCCAATCTGTTCATGTATCACTGATTAATGATGGCAATTACTTCCTGGCGATGAATGGTTTCATGAAAGGTGAAAAAGGCGACCTTAAAGGGCTGCTGGTTTTTGATGACAACTTCCGTAAGAATCATCCATCTATAAATCTTATACCGCTGGTACCGGATTATGTCCCCACCCCAAGAGGTGCATATTTTAATAACATTACCTTCTTAACGATGGGTGAGATCTATGGCAAGATCGAAAGCGGAGAAAACATGGGTGTCGGCTATACGCTGTGGACTTTCAAGAAGACATCAACTCCTGCAGTTGAGCAGAATGATGAAGCGGTGCTTATATCGTTGCCCGGAATTGATGGCATGGCTAAAGCCGGTGTCATCGATGGCTATATCCTTAAGGTCATGACCGGTGATAAGGTGCTCGTGGACAAGGAGATCGAAAAGACTGATTTTGAAAAGCGGCTCAGTATAAACAAGGAACAGCTGCTTAAAGATAGTGAGTCTATGGATTTGAGAATAACGATCTGTGAGTTTGTCAGAGACAATAATGGCAATAGATGTTTAGGAATCGAATCAGATCCGGCTGCCATCAGTATCGGCAAGAAAGAAGAAACAAATGATCAGGTCTATACAAATCTGTATCTGTACAAGGACATGACCTGCCGCTTTGATGGCGATACGATCAACTATTATATAGAAAAGAAAGAAAGCTATAATGTCGGCAAATGGCCAGGCGGAAGCAGTGTTGTCATAAAAGGCAACAAGGTGGAAGTCACGCTCGCAGCTGTTGATATGACGATCACCGGCAGTGACCTGGAGTACAACGTGACCAATTTCAACAAAAATCTCAGCAGACCGGCAGTGACCTTTACCGGAGAGCTTGTGACTGACTATGGCGGAGTCCATCTCTATTACGCGATGACGGGTGTATCACCAGCGACCTTCACAGGAAAAGAAGTGGAAACAGGGACACAGAGAGATGGTACCTATTCGGGCGGGCAGACGACATATACCTATCACGATTACCGCCACGAAAACGGTGTGACTTTCTCTGATCCGGAACCAGACGGGATAATCGATGTCTATTTCAAAAACAATGACATCTCATCGGTCGAGATCATCCTGCCGGGTAAGTATACTTATAATGATTACTACTACACCGAAGGAAGAGATCCGATCAGCGAAAGCAAGGAAGCTAATCTGAAGTATACAATCGAGCTTCTCAGATAGATTATTCAGCCCTTATTAAGAAAGATAATAGAATATATTATCGATCTGATCTTCCGTAACTGGAAGGTTGAGATGACGGATTTTCATAGTAAAATGATGATAGAGTTGAATTTGTTTTTCAGTATAAATCACTGACTGATTATTCTGATTTTGATAGGAGATGATCATGAAAGAAACCATACAGTATCTCACATCGCAGACATTTATGTTAAGTTTTCTGGTTGCTGTTGTTACATTTGCACTGTTGCACGTCATCAAGAAATACCTCGTCAAGAAGGTAGCCTATACAGGCAAGGATGACCAGCATCGCAATACGTTTATTGGTGTAATCTTTTCAGTTGTTCAATATCTGGTTATCATTGCTGCCGTCGTAATAATTCTGCGTCTGCATGGTGTCAATGTCATTTCGATCTTTACCGGTTTAGGAATCGTAGCGACGATCATCGGTCTTGCCTTGCAGGATACATTGAAGGATATTATTGCCGGTATCAATATCTATAATTCCAACTTCTATAAAGTCGGTGATATGGTCAGATACAATGGTGAAGAATGTGATGTCAAATACTTCTCAGCCAGAGTTACCAAATTCCAGTCGATCTTCACAAATTCGACTTATACCGTCAACAACTCGACAATCACTTCAATTGAAAAGATCAAGGACATCAAGATTCTTTCACTGGAATTTGAGTTTGATGCGGATGCCAAAAAAATCAGGAAAGCTTTTGATAAAACAATTGAAAGAGCAAAAAACAATCCTGACATAAAAGAGATGATTAATCTTGGTGTCATCTATTTTGGTCAGCTGGGAGCGGTGTATGGCATCCTCTACAGATGTCCTGCGCATAAGAACCTGTTTGTGAGAATGGAACTTTCGCAGATCCTGCATGAGGAAGTAAATAAGATCAAGATCAGGCCGCTGTTCAGCAGTGATCTCAATGTTTCCATGCAGAAACAGCCGACGAAATAAAGACGATTAATATATGATTTTGTATTACTAAAAGAGTCTATTGCAGGTTAATAGATTCTTTTTTCTTCAATAAATGGTGTAGTACAAAACATAGCAAGCAAAGACAGGAATGCTGTTGAGCAAACAGCTATGATGATGGTGAAAGGAAGGGTAAAGGATGGATTGGATAAAGGCGATCAACAGCGCTATTGCTTATATGGAAGATCATCTGTGCGATGATATCACACTGGCGGATATTGCCAGAAGTGTGCATCTTTCGGCGTTTCATTTTCAGCGTTCATTCAGTCTGCTGACAGGCATGACACCGATGGAATATCTGCGTAAAAGGCGTCTTTCAAAAGCCGGAGCCGAACTCTCCGGAAGCGATGAAAAAGTCATCGATATTGCGCTGAAGTACGGCTATGATTCACCGGAAAGTTTCACAAAAGCCTTCTCCAGATTTCACGGCTGTTCGCCATTGCAGGTCAAAAAGGGAAGCCCTATTCAGTTCATGAACCGTTATACCCTTAAGATCACGATCGAAGGAGGAAATATCATGGAGTACAGAATTGAAAAATGGGAAGCGATGGATCTGCTGGTACATGCGAAAGAATTTGATGTTGAAACAAGCGATGGTGAGATACCGAAATTCTGGGATGAGTATTATGCCAATGAGGAATACAGAAAGATTCCTTCATATTTAGGCGTATGTGCGCAGCAGAAGAGCGATGATGTAAAGTTCAGATATGGAATTGGCTGCAAAGCGTCTGATGTAAAAGGAGTACCGGATGGCTTTGAGATCATTCATATTCCTGAATACGAATTGGCTGTCTTTACATGCAGAGGTCCGATGCCGGATGCCATTCAGTCAATGTGGGAGAGAGTATACAAGGAATGGCTGCCGGTTGCGGATTATGAACTGATCCCTGATTATGATATTGAGAATTATCTGCCGGGAGACTCATCATCCAAGGATTATGTCAGCGAGATCTGCATCCCGGTCAGAAGGAAATAATGCTGGATTGAATAGACAATACTCCGATTTTATAAATAGTTTGTCATATGAACCACATGCGATTGAACATGTGGTTTTTTGCAGCTTTTCATAACAGAAAACATATAAAATGTCATCTTTATTTGATAGATTAAGTGAGAAGCAGGAGCATCCAGACAGGCGATTGTCAAATGGAAAGCCAGTAAGACCGTTCCTGAACTTGTTAAGTGCAGGATACTGACTGATGTTTTTGGAAATAAGATACAGGGCATAACAATCATGAATTCTGAAGGTTTTCTGGAAATG
This sequence comes from uncultured Erysipelotrichaceae bacterium, assembly GCA_902803055.1. Classification (GTDB taxonomy): domain Bacteria; phylum Bacillota_I; class Bacilli_A; order Erysipelotrichales; family Erysipelotrichaceae; genus Colivicinus. The sequence goes on along the minus strand of CADCOR010000244.1, from coordinate 1,832 downwards.
ACCGATCTGATCAGAAAACAGATTGACGATAATAATTCAGAAAAGATAAAAGCCATTGGCGTATATCTTGTCAATCAACTTTTTATATAATGATGAGGGAAGGACATATTATATGAAAAGAACATACAAGATAACAGGCTTGCTGATAGTGCTGCTAATAATCGGGTCGATCTTCGGATACAGAGAATATAATGATCCGTTTAACAGAATAAAAAGAAATGGGGTTCTAAAAGTCGGCATGACAGGAGATTATTTGCCGGTATCTTTTTATAATGAAGGCACAGGAACCTATACGGGTTTCGATGTTGAACTGATTGAAATTATGGCTGATGAGCTTGGAGTGAAAACAGAATATGTCAAAACGAGCTGGCCAACTCTGATGGAAGATACCCTGAGTGGAAAGTTTGATCTGGCGATCTGCGGCATCACTATCACGGAAGATAGGAAACAGAAAGCATTGATGTCTGATGGCTACCTTGATAATGGCAAGACGATTCTGATCAGAAAAGAAGACGTCGACAAATATAAAACCCTTGAGGATATAAATAAAAAAGAAGTTACCGTTATGGAAAATCCCGGCGGAACCAATGAGAAGTTTGTCAGGGCCAATCTTCCCGAAGTTACACTCATCATCCATGAAAGCAATGCGGAGATCCCGCATCTGATCGCTGAAGGGGAAGCTGATGTGATGATCACGGAAATTCTTGAAGCCGGTTATTACGTCCAGATCGAGGACAGGCTGGCGGCTCCTTTGATCAATGAACCATTCACTCATGGGGAACTGGGAATCCTGATGCCTAAAGGTTATGAGAGGCTTCTGAAATATACCAATGAGTTTATCGAAAAAGAAAAAGAAAACGGCACAATCGATATGCTGGCAAACAAGTATATCTATCATTAATATAGAGATAATGGTCTTATTGTCTGATGGAGAGGGAGATATATGTATATAGTCTCTCTTTTTGTATAATTGAATCAGAAAGATAAGTCTTGCTTAGCTGCAATTTTGAAAGGATCAGTACAATGGAGAACAGTCGCTTTTTAAAGCTGGTAGAAGAACATAAGGGTTTCGAGTTTTATCAGGCCTTTCATGATGAAGTTGATTGGGTCATAGGAGGCAAAGACGATAGCGTCTGGTTTGCAGTCCTGAATGATCAGTCTGTCAAAGAAATATATATTGGAACGATCAAGGATGGTGTATGAACTGACAGGATGGCCAAAGGAAAAGGAAAGAAGAAAAGTGAAAAGGAAATGCCTGCAGGCAGCACCATTAAACGGGTCGAAGAAAGAGCCTACTTTATGCAGGAGGAAAACTGGGTTAAAGATCGCAAGCCAAGACTGATCGAGGATGGTCATCCCCATTATCATTATGTCTATGGCATAGGAGATAAGGCTTTGGATGTATCACAGGCTTATGGTGTCAGCATAGGCTATTCAGATATTAATGATCCTTCGACTGCTTATCATCTGCGATATCTCTATACAGGTGAAGATGTTGAAAAACCAGAGTGATCAGATCCTGGGATCTGAGGATAGGTGCTCTGATCAGCCGGACTTCCATACAGATCATCGGCAAGTCTGTAAGATGAAATATAGAATAGAAAAAAGATATTAATTATCAGAAGGAAAAAAAGTATGACAGTCATTGAAGAAAAAGAATTGAATAGTGTTAGTGGTGGAGGGATCAGTGAGATCCTCACTACAGATGATGTGATCAATTACATACAGCTCCTTTCAGAACGACCGGGTATTATCGAACGTCTTCGCATGAGCTGTTTGAGCGAAGAAGACGATGAAGCTATACTTCGCCATTTCAATTCAATTGATAAGTT
>CADCOR010000243.1 GCA_902803055.1 uncultured Erysipelotrichaceae bacterium | reverse complement strand
TTGCAAATATGAAACAAAGAGAAAAAATAACTGAAGAATTCATTGAACTGATGAAAGATCCTGAGCTGAAAGCTCTCATGGAAAAAGCGCTTGCTCAGGCTCGTGAACAGAACCCCGATCACATAAGCAATCCCGCTTTCAATCTGGAAGAGCTTTATGATTTCATTGACTGGTCATGCCGCTGCATGCCCTGGGACTGTATCGATACGAGCCGCTACTCATCACTGTATGACAGAGTAGATCAGTCTATCAATTACTTCTGGTTTATCTTCGGACAATACCTGGATGAGCTGAAAGAATATGATTACTACCTGCCGACCCTTGAATACCACGAACCGATCGCATCCTGGATCAAGAAATATTCGATCGACTGGGGAAAGTATCTTTCCAGTGAAGAATCATGGAATGATGAACAGTTTGAAAAACAGTTCACCGATGGTTCCTTCGGCATGGATAAAGGCTGGTATTCACCAGTCAATATCTGGCACAGCTACAACGAATTCTTCTCCCGCCATCTGATCGATCCGTCAGTCAGACCGATCGGCCAGGCTGAACTGGTATCACCGGCTGATTCAAGACCGGAAGGCTTCTTTGCGATCAAGGCTGATGGCTATATCGATGATGAAGGTGTACAGCTCAAAGGTCACCGCTTCTATACCATTGACGACCTGCTGCACAAAAAGGAATATAACTCCTTATTCCACAACGGCACCTTGACGCACACTTTCTTAAGTGTCCGCGACTATCATCGCTATCACTTCCCGATCGATGGGAAGATCATCGATATGTACAAGATCGATGCCTTCAACGCTGTCGGCGGTCATACCCATTATGATCCGCAGAATAAGTGCTATGCCTTTATCTGTTCGGATTCCTCCTGGCAGGCGCGGGAGACCAGAGACTGTGTCATCCTCGATACGGCTTTCGGTTATGTCGCCTGTCTGCCGATCGGCATGTCTCAGGTCTGTTCCTGCAACTTTGAGGAAAACCTGAAGATCGGCGATACTGTCAGAAAAGGTGATCCGATGGGTTACTTCTTATTTGGCGGCAGCGACTTTGTCATGGTGTTTGAAAGCAAGGTCGAAGTAATACCGATCGCCAGAAGAAATGAGCACATCTTCATGGGTGAAGATTATGCTCATCTGAAACTCAGATAAACATCATACTCCAGCCCCGCTGCGGTGGGGCTTTTTTTGTGCCCGATTTATAAGGACCATTTTACATTGCTAAAACCGTGGGTTTTATCGAATGTAAGATATTATAATAAATCTGTTAAGAGAAGGTGGAAAATATGAACAACAATAATAAGGAAGATAAACAGGTACAAGCCACAAAAGATATCCGGCGTGTATCAGCTAAAAAAGTACTCTTAAGGGCAGCTGTTCTGACTGTTGTTTCCGGACTGATCCTGTTTATTACGATGATCGGCGTTTTCTATATGAAACTGTCTTCCGGAATGATCCGGCAGCTTGATATCTTAAATGAAGCTATCGACAGTGCTGTCGATGCTCCTGAAGATGCCTGGAACAGCAGTGCGGAGTATTATTCCGATGTCATCCTTTTCCTCGCTCATTATCAGAAGAACACTGCTTGTGATGACAAGGCTTTGCTGGAATTCGGCAAAAGTCATTATCCGGAAATGGATTTCCTTATCCTGAGCAGCGATGAAAAAGAAACTGACAGTGCCGATTTTTATCAGACGAACAATATCGGCTGGAAGCAGATACAGGATCTGCTTAAGGATCGTGACGATTCCCGACCGGCACTGATGAGCGTGTCTGATGGTTATGCCGGCCTTCTCTCCCTGAATGATGAAAAAGTTTTGTGTGCTCTTATTCCATCGTCACTGGAAGATCTCTTAAATGAGATCATCAGTGTCTCTCAAGCCATCGGTTTACGAAACCGGGACAGCGAATCGATCGAGGCTGACAGCAGTATCGGTTTTATCCGGCTCAGAGAGTCCGGTGACATCATTACGGATGATGCGTATTATGTCCACGCCAAGGGCGAAGATGCGGCCTTTACCACCTTGCCGAACATCTTCAGCGTGATCAACTTCAGACACAATGCCACGGATTATACCTTCGATATAGGTGAAGTATCCGGTGAGACTTTCTTTGCGATCTCCAGATACAATGAAAAAATCAACGGTGATGTCTACTATTGTCTGCTGCCGATCGTGGAAATGAGCACTGATCTGCACATGACCTTATTCGTTCAGCTGATCTTCTTTGTGCTGCTGAGCGTACTCGGTCTTTTTGCCCTGTATCTGCGTCAGTATACCATCCTCTATACGGACAACAGCACACACAGTATCCTGGGATTGCGCAAAAGAATGCTGGTGTCATTGCTGGTAATTGTTCTGATGATCGGCAGCGTTTCCTTTTTTGCGCAGACCCTGTTTTCCCTGTCGATCAATGCACTGGATGATGCCGATGTTTTAAGTGATATTGCGCTAAATTATAAAGACAGCCAGCGCCGAACAGAAGATGCCAACAAAACACTGAAAGGTTTTTATGAATCCGGTTTAGAAACCGTGACGGATTATTTCGGGGAGTATCCCGCAGCGATGAATGCGGCTGAGCTTGAAAAGGTCCGGGAGATCTATGATCTGCAGTACATTATGATCTATGATCTCAATGGCCATGAGAAGCTTTCCAGCAATGATATCCGTAATTACGATTTTCCAAGCAATAAGGAAGATGCAGCCTATGTGCTGAATGAACTGAAATATGG
>CADCOR010000242.1 GCA_902803055.1 uncultured Erysipelotrichaceae bacterium | reverse complement strand
CTGGCCATCAGTGTAAGCATGCTGAAGATGATCTCAAAATATTACATCACCTACATGATCATCGAACCGTTTGCCGCCATCTTCAAAGCCTGCGGCATGATCAAGATCCCGATGTACATGACGATCTTAAGTGTCTGTGTCTCAAGGATCGTTTATATCTATTCTTTCCCGATGACCGATGCTGTTAAGGTCCTCTTTGCCTTCCCGCTAAGCTGGATCATCACCGCGATCGTCTATCTCATATATTTCCTGGGCAGTAAGAAACTGCGTCAGTAATTGCCCTGGTAATAATAAATGAACATTGAATTCGCCCAAATTCCCACCCTTTTTGGCAAGGAACATCTGCTGGCGCTGCTGTTGATAGTGCTTGGCAGCGTTTTTATCTGTTATCGAATAAAAGACAGGAAAGAAAAACAGCTGCTGGATATCCTGCATTTCCTGGGATTATTCATGATCCTGGCTGAGATCTTCAAGCAATGGTTTGTTTATGTCTATGTTTTTGACCGTCAATTGAATCTCTGGTTTTTTCCCTGGCAATTATGTTCAATGGCAATGTACTGCAGCTTCCTGGTTAAATATTGCCAAGGCAAAGTTCAGGAAGCCCTGCTGGTGTTTCTGGCGACCTTCTCCTTGTTATCAGATATCGTTGCACTGATCCTGCCCTACGATATGCTGAGGATACAGATCGTGCTGTTCATCCATTCCTTTATCTATCATGGGTTAATTATTACCGAGGCAATGATAGCGATCCTGATCCTGAACAGAAGAAAAAACTTCAGCTTCTATCCAAGCGTGATCCTGTTTCTGATCGTGGCGGCTGTTGCGGAAATCATCAATGTCACAGCACATAAAATTCTTAACAACATCTACATTGAACCGAATATGTTTTATATATCCCCTGCTTATCCGACAACGCAGCCTGTGTTTAATCAGATTGCAGTGAATTTCGGGATCGCTTTCGAGATAATCATCTATCTGCTAAGCATAATTGCCGGAAGCTATCTGATCTATTTGGCAATCAGAAGGTTTGGCGCTGCGGATCACACAGTATAAATAATTTTTAGTCAAAATATAAAAACGATTACTGTTCATAGGACAAAAAGAAAAGATCATTTCTGATCTTTCGTGTTTTCCTGAACGAGATGTTTCAGATGAAGCGCACAGGAACGCTCTGATCACAGCTGGTCTTTCACAGCTTCTGAATAGAACCGCAGTTAGGACAGTTATCGTCGTTTTTTATGTTTTTATATCGCACATCGGTTGTTTACAGACTTGACAGCGATACGTGTCTGAATCAAACTCGATTAAGGTTTTAGGTTGATAACGCCCCCCGCTTACCTTATTAAGTTCATTATCATCTATTATGTATTCAATTCTTTTTTCATAAACCGAACCTTCTTATATATCTTTTATACGACAGTTTACAATACTTCGACGACAGAAAAAAGGTCTGAGAGTAACTGACACCGTTGATCAGAAGGTCTGAACAGCAAGCATTTCATTACACATCAAGTTTATCTTCAAAGTAGGACTTCGATGGGCGATTAATACTCGTTCCTGCGGCAATCTGTTTTAACTCGTTATCGCTGAGCTCTATACCGGCTTCCTTTATGACTTCTTTTGCTTCTTCCAAGGATTTTGCTTTTTCAACTTTCTCCTTAAGCTTTCCGACCAGTTTCATTCTTCATCCTCCTCTTGTTGAAAGATCTTCACTCTGTTACGACTCACGGAAAATTTTTTTATACATCCTTTATACGACAGTTTACTATGCACCGGCAATGGATTAGATTCTATATTGCAGATGAAACTGTCACACAATAGGCAAACAGCAATATAAAATGTTGCACAAAGAAACATTTTGCTTATAAAACAGAAAGTATTATGAGAATATAATCGTGTCGGGGAGCTTCATGCCCCGACTTTTTATACCCTGTTTTTCTATATAAATAATAAATAAGCTGTTATCCTCAGCAGAACCTGATGAGTGCACACCACGAGAGTTAAACAAAAGACTTAATCAGCAGCGGCTCAGCAAAAAGTTTAAAAAACGCTTGCATTGAACTGATTATTTTGTTACATTAGAAAAAATGAGTTTTGATTCCGGAATGGATTGAACTTATTGAAACAGATTAGGAAATCCTCCGGACAGGGGGATTTTTCCCTCTTTGGGACTCATTTACTAAGGGGGTATAAAATGTCTGAAAAAAATCTGAAAATCGGCTACTTACCTGATGAAGTGCCATCAACAGGAAAACTACTTCTTTACGCACTTCAGCAAGTAATCGTAATGTTTCCAGCCACTATCACTGTCGCTCTTATCACAGGGTTTCAAGTCTCTACTACAATTTTCGCTTCTGGACTTGCTACCCTGTGTTTTATTTTTATCACAAAGAAAAGAATCCCGTTATACTACGGATCATCTTTCTCTTATCTGTCAGCTGTCTCCGCCATGGCGATGGCCGAAGGCAGTGCTGATCAGATAGCCTCATGGCAGGCTACCGGTATCCTGCCGCCGGAACTGATCTCGAAAGCTCAGTTCGGTATCATCATGTCCGGTTTCGTATCAATCGCTGCCGGTCTGATCGTTAAAAAGTTTGGTGCCGAAAAAGTTGAAAAGTTCCTGCCTGCTTCCATTACCGGTTCCGTTTCCATGGTCATCGGTCTTACCCTGGCAGGAAGTGCG
>CADCOR010000241.1 GCA_902803055.1 uncultured Erysipelotrichaceae bacterium | reverse complement strand
ATTTAAGCAATAGTGAAATTGTATAATCTCATATTACGTTTATCAGTTAATAGAATGGTTATATTTGTACTGGTTGGATTATATCTGGAGGTATATTAAAGTGCGTAATTTTAAACACCTTAAGCTGATAGTAATGGCGTTAATGCTTTTTGTAATGGCTTTAAATTTAGCCCATCCAATTAAGGCAGATGAAGAAGAAGACCAGAAAGTAGTCCGCGTAGGCTGGTTTGATTCTTCTTTCTGTTATTTTGATGCCTTTGGCAGACGCTGCGGCATTGCCTATGAGTATCAGCATAAGATTGCTGCATATACGGGCTGGACATATGAATATGTTGAAGACAGCTGGCCTAATCTGTTCCAGATGCTTAAAGAAGGAAAGATCGATCTGCTGAGTGATGTTTCCTACAAACCTGAACGCACTGAGTATATGTCTTTTCCTGATCTGCCAATGGGTGCAGAGTCCTATTATATTTACATTGATGCCAATAATCGGGAAATCACAGCAGACAATCTTGATTCTTTTAAAGGAAAACGTATCGGTGTCAATCAGGGAAGTGTTCAGGAAGGTTTCCTAAAAGAATGGGCAGAAAAAAACAATATTGATATAGAGATCGTTTCACTTCTTGTTGAGGAAGATGAATCCATGGATATGGTCACAAATGGTGAGATCGATGGTTATGCTTCAATCTATACTTTCAGTTCTGAACAGAAAGTTATTCCTGTTGTCAGAGTCGGCTCTTCCGATTATTTCTATGCGGTAAACAAAAATCGGCCTGATCTGCTTGCGGAATTGAATATGGCTTTGGCTGGTATTCAGGATGAAGACCCGTATTTCAATCAGCGTTTACAGGAAGAACGCCTGTATAATACTCGTACAAACGCATTTCTGACACCGGCTCAGGAAGATTGGCTGGAAAAAAACGGTACAATTCGCATAGGCTATCGCGATGATTATCTTCCTTTCTGTGATGCCGATGACGAGACTGGTGAGCTGACTGGCGCATTGAAGGATTATCTTGCCCATGCCAGCAACGGCTTGAGGAGTTCAGGCGTGCAGTTTGAAGCTGTGCCTTATTCATCAACTTCAGCAGCTATTGATGCCATGAAAAATGACGAGGTCGATTGTGTCTTCCCGGTATATCTGAGTTCTTATGATTCTGAAGAAACAGGCGTCTGGCTGACTAATCCGGCGATGAAGACCGAAATGAACGCCATTGTAAAAGCATTAAGCGAAAATGGTCTTTCTAGAGACAGTGCATTAACTTTTGCGGTCGATGCTGACAGCATGAATATCGACACCTTTATTATGGATAAATATCCGGCTTCTAACAGAAAGACTTTTGATGATACGCGATCCTGCTTTGAAGCAATTTCCAGCGCATCCGCTGATTGTGTTCTTTTGAGCAATTACCGGCTTTCGGAAGTCCATGATTTAATGAACAGATACAAATTGTATTCTATTCCAACTGGTGAAGCTCTGCCGCTTTCTTTCGCTGTTGATCGCGATGACCGTGATCTGTATTTTCTTTTAAATAAGACCGTTCTTATTACCAGCAGTGAAGATATGGATGCAGCTTTGGCTTCTTATATGGAATCTCATCACAAAGTTTCATTTTCACAGTTTTTGAAAGATAACTGGCTTGGAGTGATTGCTGCGGTTTCGGCTGTGTTTATGGTGATTAACGTTTTGCTTGTGCAGAAACTGCAGGCTGAAAAGAAAGTCAATGAACAGCAGAAGATGATGGAAGATGCTCTCAGAAGAGAACTGCAGCATAAGGAACAGCTGCAATCGGCTATGGATATGGCGTATCGTGATCCTTTGACCGGTGTCAAAAGCAAGCACGCCTATAATGAAGCGGCTGATCAGATGGACAGACGGATTATTGAAAAAGATGTTTCCGAGTTCAGCGTGGTCGTCTTTGATTTGAATGATCTTAAACAGATCAATGACAGCAAAGGCCATGAGACTGGTGATGAATACATCAAGGATGCCTGCAAGCTTATCTGCAGCTGTTTTAAGCATTCTCCGATCTATCGTATCGGCGGTGATGAGTTTACGGCAATCCTTGAAGGTGAAGATTATGATAATCAGGATGAACTGCTGGACAGCTTCAAGAAACAGATCCTGAAGAATATTGAAAATGATGGTACAGTGGTTGCCTTTGGCTGTTCACGTTTTGAACCCGGCAAGGATACAATGACCCGTTCGGTCTTTGAAAGAGCCGATGCCAGGATGTATGTTGAAAAGCAGCAGCTAAAAAAATATGCCAGTACAGTTAAATAAGAATATTAAATAATTTATTGTTTTGTAAAAAGACTTAATGTGATCAGATTAATGGTCACCATTAAGCTTTTTTATTATTCAGATAGATATGCCAGGCAGCTTATTTTGAGATAGTATAATTTATAGTATTATTTGATTTTTGGGAGGCAATACAGTGCAGGATGATACAAATATGGCTTTTAAAGCCTTTATCGTCGAAAATCGGATTAAGGTTAATCGCTATTTAAATAAGATACTCTGGTCATTTGTTATTACAGGCCCGGCGATTGCTTTAGGTGTTAAAGCCGGTATTTTTCCGGATATCAGTTATTTCATGTGTTTCAGTATTTCCCTGATTGTCATACTGCTATCGCTGGTTCATCTCATCCTGCTGAAAAATCATTCTGATGCTTCTTTCACCAGTGTTTTTGCTCTGATTGCCTTGGATATCCTGCTTGTTCATATGACACTTGGTCATGTCAGTATAAATCTGACCTGGTTTCTGGTGCCTTTGCTCAGTATTCTTTTCTGTGATGATAGATTATATCTGTTTGCACTTATCGTAAATTTTGTGATGATGTCAGCCGCAAACTGGTTTGTCGCTCCCTATTATAGTGCTCTGAATCATAGCTTTGAAAATCCGCTGGCTTATTTTCTGGATGTAATGGGTGGATATGCGATCGAAACTCTTATCATGGGCATATCCGGATATATGATTGTTAGGATTTCCATGGATTATTATAAACGGCTGTTTGCGCAGACTGAACTTATCAAAGAAAAAGAAAAGAGTGAACAGGAAAAACTGGATATTCTGGATTCCATGGCCGAGATTTACGATAATGTCAACCTGATCAGTTTTGTGGATAATACCGAAATGTCTTTAAGAGATGAAAAACAGCAGAAACATGGCATTGATATGAATACTCAGACTCATACTTTGATGAATCAGAGGATAAAGAAACAGGTTATGGGTGATCAGCTTGACGATTTCCTCACTTTCACCAATATCACAACTGTCAGGGACAGGATGGAAAACAAGAAGATCATAAGTGCTGATTTCATTGATGTTATAAAAGGCTGGTTCAGAGCTCAATATATTACCGTTGAAAAAGGTGCTGATGATAAACCGGATATGGTCATCTATACAACCAGAAACGTCGATGAAGAAAAAAGACGTGAGGAACATCTTTATAATCTTTCCATGACTGATGAACTGACGAGACTTCACAATCGCCGCAGTTATGAGGAAGATCTCGACCAGTTACGGAAACACATTTTAACTGATGATTTTGTCCTGTTTTCGATTGATGTAAACGGCTTAAAAACTATAAACGATACCTTGGGTCATAAAGCCGGAGATGAGCTTATTAAAGGAGCTTCAGACTGTCTGGATTTGTCTATAAGACAGAATGGGAAGATCTATCGTACGGGCGGTGACGAGTTCATGGCAATCGTTCATACCGATAAACCGGAAGAGATCCGCAAGCATATTATGGAGATGGCTTCAAAGTGGCATGGCACTTACTGCGATGAACTTTCAATGTCGATCGGCTATGCCGGCATCGCTGATCATAAGGATTCTACTGTCGATGAACTTGAACATATCGCTGATTCTGATATGTATAATGAAAAAGAAAAGTATTACAGCAGTATAGGACATGATCGCAGGCGTCATTAGTTAATAAGAATATTGAGCTTATCAGGGATTATTGTTTGTATTATAAATTAACAAAGAAAGGAATCACATAATGGCAATGCACAGCAACTGGAATCCCTGGCATGGCTGTTTGAAATGCTCAGAAGGATGTGAAAACTGCTATGTATACTACATAGACAGATTAAGAGGCAGAAACGGTGCTGATGTTTATAAAACAAAGACTGGTTTCAATTATCCTTTATCCCGATATAGAAATGGTGAATATAAGATCAAGAGCGGCGAGATGATCAGTGTCTGCATGACTTCTGATTTTTTTCTTGAAGCAGCTGATAGGTGGCGCAGTGAGGCCTGGGCAATGATCCGTAAAAGAAGTGATGTGATCTTCTATCTTCTTACAAAAAGACCGCAAAGGGTCCTTAAATGTCTTCCTGATGACTGGCATGATGGCTATGAGAATGTCTTTCTCAATATAAGCTGTGACAATCAGAAGCGGGCAGATGAACGAATTCCCATCCTGCTTGAACTTCCTTTCAAACATAAAGGTCTGCATCTGGCTCCACTTTTAGGTCCGATTGATTTGGCTGAATATCTTGACAGCGGACAGATTGAACAGGTTGCCTGCGGTGGTGAAAACTATGATGGCAGCAGACCATGCGATTACGATTGGGTAAAAACAATCAGTGAGGAATGCATCAGAAGAGATATTACT
>CADCOR010000240.1 GCA_902803055.1 uncultured Erysipelotrichaceae bacterium | reverse complement strand
CTGGATCAATTTCGCCAGAAGTTCAGATCCTAACGGCCAGGATCTGCCGGAATGGAAACAGAATCGCGATTCAAAAACCCTGCTGGAGCTTAACAGCGAAATAAAAACGATCGACGATAAATACCTGAAACTCTATGCCATCATCGATAAGATGGAAGGATTTACAGAATGAAAAGATCTGAAGTCTCAAGCTTCAGATCTTTTCATCATTATTTCAGTGCTTCCCTGATCATTCCTTCACTTTCGGCAAGTTTTGCCTCAGCCTCGTTCTTGCTTATGCCAAGCAGGATCATGACGATCGCGATCCTGCAATCATTGCCAGTTTCCTTTAAGGCTTCATCGGCTTTATCGTGATCACAGCCGGTCGCCGCCATGACGATATTGCGGCATCTTTCCACGAGCTTTTCATTCGTCGCCCGGACATCGATCATCAGATTGCCATAGACCTTGCCGACTTTGATCATCGTGACCGTCGAGATCATGTTGAGGACGATCTTCTGGCAGGTCCCTGATTTAAGTCTTGTTGAGCCCATCACGACTTCCGGACCGGCACTTAATTCGATCGGATAGTCGCAATGTCTGGCGATCTCCGTATTGAAGTTGCAGCACACGCAGCCTGTACCGGCGCCGATCTGTTTGGCATAGTCGAGACCGCCGATGACATATGGTGTCCTGCCCGAAGCAGCGATGCCGATCACAAAATCCTTATCGTTGAGTTCAAGCTTCTTGAGATCTTCCACACACAGTTCTTTGGAATCTTCAGCACCTTCGACCGCCTTTACAAAGGCATTATCACCGCCGGCGATCAGACCGACAAAGCGATCTGAATTGAAAGTCGGAACTACTTCGACGGCATCCATCAGACCCAGACGTCCGGATGTACCTGCTCCGATATAGATGATCCTTCCGCCTTTTTTGTAGGCTTTGACCGTCTGCTCGATAAGCGCCTCGATCTGCGGCAGAGCTTTTTTCACTGCGTCAACGACTTTCAGATCCTCTTCATTCATGATGGAGATGATCTCACCGGTGCTCAGCTGGTCGAGATTCATCGTCTTTTCGTTACGTGTTTCTGTAGCAAGATTTGCAATGTTTACCATGTTATTTACCACCTTCAAATATTTTTCCGTCTATATATGTCGCCTTATTGTTGAAACGTTTATCAAATACCGCCAGATCAGCTTTATAGTTCTCTTTGATCAGACCGCGATCATTGATGCCTAACATCTTCATCGGGTTGATCGTCACGGCATTCAGAGCTGTTACCGGATCGATCTTTGCCTCATGGATCGCAAAGTCCAGGATATGATTGAGTCTGTGGCATGAACCGGCTAGCGTATCAGTTCCGGTTATATAGCCGACGCCATCCTTGGTGATCGTGGTTGTGCGTCCCTTCTCTTTGAAAGTATAGACACCAGGCTTAAGGCCTTTGATGTTGACTGAATCGGTGATCAGGATGAGCTTATCCTTGCCTTTGGTCTTGGCCAGGATATTGGCTGCATACTTGTTCACATGGATGCCGTCGCAGATGCATTCCGCGTAACATTCATCGAAATACATCGCCGCTCCTACTACGCCAGGTTCGCGATGATGCAGGCCCTTCATGCCGTTATAGGTATGAGTGAAGGAGATCGCACCGTGCTCGATCGCTTTCTTACAGATCTCGAAAGTTGCCCCGGTATGGCCTAAAGCGACCTTCATGCCTTTTTTCACACAGTGATCGATGACATCATAATTGCTCTCCAGCATTTCCGGAGCGATCATGACATAGATCAGATGACCGTTACAGGCCTTATCGAATTCATCTATTACCTTACGATCAGGAATGATCTGATAGTCGAGGTTCTGTGCTCCCCTTTCCTTGCCGGAGCAGATGAACGGGCCTTCTTCATAGACCCCGAGGATATGAGTCCCTTTTTTATTATCCTTATCGATAAAATCTCCGATGTTCTTCAAAGCCTTAAGCAGACCCTCTTTCGGGAAAGAAGAGATCGAAGCCAGTGTGCTGGTCACACCTTCGCTTGGCAAGTAGGTCGTCCACTCCTTAAGCCATTTTTTATCTGCCGTATTTGCTTCACCGCCGTTATAGCCGTGATTGTGTACATCACAAAGACCCGGCATCACGATCAGATCTCTGTAATCCTTATCGGCTTTGTATAAGCCGTAAGGATAAACGCCGACGATCTTATCATCTCTGATCTCGATCTGCTTGGGCTGCAGTTTCTCTTCAAAATAAACGTTCTTGCTTTGAATGATCATTTCTCATTTCTCCAGTCTGTAATCTTTATTATGTTTAATGAAGCTTCTTCATTCATCACCGGTGATTCTTTAATTCCCTTATCTGTCAGATCCGCAAAATGCTTAAGTTCATAGTAGAAATCAGAGATCAGCTCTTCCTTCAGTTCTTTTCTGATACCATCACATTCATAATATCCATCGCCATTCTTCCAGAAGTTATCGACTCTGATCAGACCTTTGCTTCCTTTTACCGTCAGGCCGCAGTCTCCATCAAGTGTATTGGAAACAGATATCTTGGCTTTAACCCCTTCATAATCAAGAGTGGCATAAGTCGTCGTATCAGCTTTATCATCTTTGCGATCATCTTCAACAGAGGTGATCTTTCCTTTTTTGCCTAAAAGGAAATTGATCGTTCCCACGCAATATGAACCAAGATCCTTAAAAGCCCCGCCTGTTTCCGGTTCATTAATCCAGTGATCAGAAGGATGACTGCCGCAGCGCATGAAAGAGGCAGAGATCTCACTTATCTCACCAATCGCTTTCCCTTCGATCATCTTCTTTACTCTGATCATCAAAGGCAGAAAGACAGACTTGAGAGCTTCCATCAATAAGACATCATTCGCTCTGGCAATTTCAAAAGCTTCCTTGGTCTGTTCGCTTGAAAACAGCATTGGCTTTTCACAGATGACATTCTTATGATGTTCAAGACATCGTCTGATCAGATCAGAATGGCTCTTATTGTATGTTGCAATATAAACACCATCAATATCACTGTTTAAAAAATTATCATAGTCACCATAATCTCTGCATCCATATTCTTCAGCATAAGCTCTGGCTCTTTTAATGTCTTTGGAAGCAAACCCAACAAGATCGATATTATTGACCAGTAGACATGATTTAGCTATTCTTTTGGCAATTTTGCCACAACCGAAGATTACCAGTTTCATAACAGTTTATTTATAATTCAGATAATTCCAGAATCTGGGCAACGTAAATTCCAGATTTCCATAAGAAGGTGAAAAAATAACTCCCTTTTTAATCAGACGATCTCTATAAACACTGATATATTTGATATCAAAATTGCTTTTATCGCACAGATCTTTGATTCTGATAGCCTCATTTGAACCAAAACTCTTTAATATTTCCTGCTCTCGGCTTGAAAGTTCAGAATAAAGTTTATCGTAAACATACTCAGCCATATAATTATCAAACTGTGATATAAGATCATCATCCAGTTTTTCTTTTTTATTTTCATAGAACAGATAACCGAGAACCTGATACGCGAAAGCATAGCCTTTAGTAAATCTGGCCATCTTTTCAGCCAATTCATCATCTACTCCCAGATAAAAAGAATAAGATGAGGCTACCGATGCGATATTCAATGAAGAAAGATAGATTTTTGGTGCTCGATACAGGAAGGTTAAGGATTTGTCCTCCTGAAGTTTGGAAATATTATCATACAAACCAGTCATCAGCAGCATAACAGGATATTTCAAGCGGATAAGAGACTGATAAGCCTGAATAAACAGTTTCATTTCCTTGGAATTATCAACTTCATCGATCGTTATAAGCACTCTTTTGCCGCGGCTCTTTACGATATTCAACATTTTTTTAAGAAGTGCATTTACTGTTGAAACAGGTTCGCTTCCTTCAATTGAAAAAGTAAAACCTTTAAATGAAAAGTTGAAGTCCGCTTTGCTGAAAAGTCTTCTTACTTTGACTGTCTCATATAATTCAGAAGCGACATTTTCTAGAATATTGTCTTTTGGCCCTGGGTCTACAACAATCCAGTCGCCATCTTCCATAAAATGATCGGCAATCGTCGAAAGAAGAACTGTTTTTCCTGACCCTCGCAAACCTGTAATTATGTAGACATAGTTTGATGGGTTTTCAGCCGAAAACTCAGAAATGATTTTTTTACTCTCTTTTATTCGTTCAATGTAGTTTTGCGGTTCTATCCCGAAAGTAATTGAAAATGGATTATATTCTTTACTGCTCATAGTTTCATTTTAGAACTTTTTAGAACTTTTTACAATTTTTAGAACTTTTTAGAACTTTTTTATTTTTTTAGAACTTTTTAGAACTTATAAAAACTGTCCGGTATTTTTATCTGCTGGACAGTTAATATACAATATCATTTATCAGAAGTGTTTTACTCTTCCTTTGAAGTGTTCATAGATGGCGTCATTATTGAAACCATCAACATTCTGCGACTGGAAGACATATGGTCTCTTGCCGTGTGACTGAACAATCTTGATTGCTTCCGAAACGATCGTATTGATCAGGAACATCGTGACGATAGAAGATGCCGGACCGGTCTTGATCCCATCAAGATTCAAAGTCGCATCACCATCTGGTACACAGGTATCGATGACACAGTCAGCACATTCGAATAAGCGCTTGCCGCTGGGATGTCTGGAAGTCGTGTTCTTGGACTGTTCAAGATTGGTCATGGCAATGACGTAAATGCCTTCTTTCTGACAGCGCATCGCCATTTCGATCGGCATCGCATTTCGGCCGGAATTGGAAGTGATGATCATGATATCGCCAGCTTCGATCCTGTATGAATCATAGACGACATCTGCGACCCCGCAGACCTTTTCCATCGCTCCGGATCTTTCTGCGCCAAAAGAAGTGAGCGTATCCGGATCCAGCATCGCATCGACATTGCCCAGACCGCCGGCTCTGGCAAACAGTTCAATGCCCAGCATATGTGAATGACCAGTGCCAAAAGTATGGATCATTTTGTCATTTTCAATGTTCTCTGCGATCTTTTCGGCAAGTACTCTGATCGTATCCTTATTGACTTCTTCTGCTTTCTTCATCACTTCAAGGATCTTATCACCATATTCGTATAACATTTAAGCTCTCCCTTCATATTTCTTTTTCAAAGCTTCATCATGTGCACTATCACCATTAAGTACCGGCAGTTCATAATTATCTGCCATCAGCAGTTCGATCGTTCTGGCTGCCAAAGACTGCGCGATGCAGTTATTGCAGATGGAAGAAACGGAACACACTTTTTCAACCCCTGCAGTTTCTAGCAGCGCATCACCATGTGGTCCGCAGTTATCAATGACGATATCACCAAACTCATAGAGTTTCCTGCCGCTTGGATGACGCGGTTCTTCGGCTAAAGTGTGTTTCATTGAAGTGATGATCACGACCTTATGACCGTTTTTCTTAGCCAGATCAGCGATATCGATAACGATACCGTTGATTCCGGAATTGGATATGACCACAAAGACATCCTGCGGTTTTATGTCATAGAGTTCATAGAGTTTTGAGGCAACACCCGGTTTTCTTTCAAAGATGTTCTTCCTGTCCATAAACTCTTCCGCACTGACACCGCCCTTGGTGACAAAATCAGTCATCTCCATGATATGGATCGGTACGAGTGCTCCCAGACGTCCTTTGATGTCGATACCCAGACCGACTGAATGGCCAGAGCCAAACACGTGGATGACACCATCCTTTTCAATG
>CADCOR010000239.1 GCA_902803055.1 uncultured Erysipelotrichaceae bacterium | reverse complement strand
CAGAAATCCCTGTATCCACATCAGTTTCTTCATTGCCTAAATTTAAGCATAAAAAAAGAAGAATTGCTTCTTCTAATTCGGGAAACTATTTTGCTCCGCAGTTAGGGCAAGCGCGATGAGCCAGTTTGTATTCACCACAAGATGGACATTTAACCAAAGCTGGTGTCATCAATTTATAATGAGTTCTTCTCTTTGCCTTGCGGGTCTTTGAGTTTCTTCTCTGCTGAACAGCCATATTTATTCATCCTCCTCGAACTTATAGTCTTTTAACTTCTGCAAACGCGGATCTATTTCATCTTTACGGGATGATTCGAAGTCCTTTTCGGATACAAAAGCCCAACCATCCCCTCTAGAATACTCTATTTTTTCGTTTTTTACAACTTTAATCGGCACTTCCGGAAGTACAATATATAATACCATATCTTCTAAAGATTTGTCCTCATAAAAATAAAAACCATCTTCATTTTCCTTGTGCACGACTTTTTCATCTTCACTCAGATCAAAAGGCACGCTGACATCTTCAAGGCTGATCGCACAGGGACAGATCATTGTGCCTTCAAGATGATAATTGATCCTGAGCTCGTCGCTTGCATCATAGTAGAAAACAATATCACCTTTCACATTTTCAAGCCGGCGAAGGAAGACGTTATCCGCAACTGCATATCTTTGAATATCAACGGGATAGACTTTTTCATCGGCTATGTTGATGAGATCTCTCAGCTGTATTTTCATTTCAACCTAATTATAAACGATGATCCGACAAAGTATATAGTAAAATGGAGCTATGAAAGCCACCGGTATCATCGTTGAATATAATCCGTTTCATAACGGTCATGCCTATCATATAAACAAAGCCAGAGAACTGACGGAGTGTGATATCCTGATCGCCTGCTGTTCAGGCGATTTTAATCAGCGCGGTGATCTTTCCATCATCAATAAATATCAGAAAACTATAGCAGCACTTGATCATGGCGTCGATCTTGTCGTCGAACTGCCATTTATCTACACTGTTCAGAATGCCTATGTCTTTGGCCACAAAGCAGTCGATATCCTAAAACAGCTCAAGATCGAAAATCTCGTCTTTGGTTCGGAAACAAATAATCTCGATGAACTGAGAAAGTATGCGGAAATGGAAATCGATGTCACAAGACTTAAAGAACTCATGCATGATGGCAGTTCCTATCCCGAAGCATATGGACTGTTAAGCGGTTCACTCTACCCCAACGATATATTGGCCGTCTGCTATCTCAAGGCTTTAAAAAATACCAAAATCAAGCCAATCAGTATCAAAAGGACAAACGATTATCACTCAGAAGATATGGCTGTCATAGCTTCGGCCAGTGCCATCAGAAAGGCAGTCAGAGAAAAAAAGGATTTTTCTCTATCCAGTGATATAAAGATCAGCGAGCCTGTATTCAACGATGACTTATACCCCTATCTGCGTACCCTTCTGTTCACTGCGTCAAAGCAAGATCTAAGGCAGATCTTCTTAGTCGATGAAGGCATTGAAAGCCTGCTCAAGAAAAACGCCCTGGCGAATGATAATTATGAAGATTTTCTTAACAGCTGCATTTCCAGACGCTACACCCGTTCAAGGATCCAGAGGATCCTGATCATGATCGCCTGTCAGATCAAAAAAGAGGAAGTCAGAAATCTGCCCGCAAACGATTATGTCAGGGTGCTGGGCTTCAACGCTAAAGGCAGAGAATACCTGAGGCAGCTTAAGGAAGAAAACAGTTTCATTACGCTATTCAAAAATCTGCCGGAACCATACAAGGATATTGAATGGCGTTCATCTTTGCTGTATGCCTCATTGCTGAAAGACCCTGATGCCTATATCAAAAGAGTATTGCAGGGACCGATTATCAAATAAAAACACAGGAAATTCCTGTGATCATAGGTATCAAGGGGAACTACAAAAAATGTCTCTGTTGAAGTAAAATAAGACATAGTAAAAGATACCTTCTTTCCTTGAACAAGAAGATTGTATCAGTAAAATCGCCATAGGGTTGGAGTCCCGGAGCGATTTTTTTATTTTATATAAAAGAAAAAGAGGCCGGTTACGGTCTGACTGAATCAGTCATTTCGTAACAGCCCCTTTTCTCTTAAGCTTTTTAAGAATGATTACATCTGAACGTTGTGATAGACTTCCTGCACATCATCAACTTCATCCAGATTGTCGAGCAGTCTCTGCCACATTTCCTTGTCGTGTTCATCAGTAAGTGTGACGTATTCCTGCGGCAGCATCTTGATTGCACAGACGGAGTATTCGCAATCCGGAATCAGTTCATCGATCGCTTCCTGAGCTTTGTGCAGATCAGCCGGAGCAACATAGACAGTCATTTCACCATCTTCAACTTCGATATCGTTGACATCGACATCGGCATTGATCAGAGTGTCCAGCATAGTATCTTCGTCTTCGTATTTGAATGATAAAACGCCCAGGTTGTCATAAGTGAAGGAAACCGAACCCTTAACGCCCATCTTGCAATGTGACTTGTTAAAGCAGGAATTCATCGCCGCAACTGTACGGTTGGAATTATCTGTCAGACAGTCGATGATGATTGTCGCATTGGCTGGACCGAAACCTTCATAACGCAAAGAATCATAAGATTCATTGGAACCGCCTTTAGCTTTTTCGATCGCTCTTTTAATGACATCAGCCGGAACCTGGTTGGCTTTAGCTTCTTTGATCTTGGATCTTAATGTGAGGTTCATTTCAGGGTCAGGAACGCCAGACTTGGCAGCGATATAAATTTCCTTGCCATATCTTGAATAAACCTTTGATTTCATTGCAGCAGTCTTAGCCATTGCTGCAGCTCTTACTTCATGCGCTCTTCCCATATTAATTCACCTCTTTATATTTTTTACTTTATTATTTTAATACTATTTAGTTTGTTTGACAAAAGAAAGGATCGGAAAGTTCCGATCCTTAACAAAACAATTCAGATAAGCTGATTATGCCTTGAGTACTTCCTTTACCAGATCAACAACTTCACCCTCTGTATGGCACTGCAGAGCCTTATTGGCAAGCTCTTCCATTTCCTTCTTGTTTAAGGAAGTGATGATCTTTCTGGTCGGCAGAATTCTTGATGCGGACATCGAGAATTCATCTAAGCCTAAACCAAGAAGGACTGGCGCAGCCATCGGATCGCCGCCCATTTCACCGCACATACCGCACCATCTGCCCTGAGAATGGGCACCGTCGATCGTCATCTTGACGAGTCTTAAGATCGATGGGTTAAGCGGCTG
This sequence comes from uncultured Erysipelotrichaceae bacterium, assembly GCA_902803055.1. Lineage (GTDB taxonomy): Bacteria > Bacillota_I > Bacilli_A > Erysipelotrichales > Erysipelotrichaceae > Colivicinus. The sequence continues at coordinate 3,309 of CADCOR010000239.1, read as the reverse complement.
ATAGAGGTAAGCGACCTTTTCCGACATACGGTCAGCTGCCATAGAATACTGGATCAGGTCGTTTGTACCGATGGAGAAGAAATCAGCATATTTGGCGAACTGATCAGCCAGAACAGCCGAAGCTGGTATCTCAACCATCATACCGATTTCGATCTGATCAGCGACTTCAACGCCTTCAGCCTTGAGTTCTTCCTTGGTATCAAGAACAAACTGTTTAGCAGCTTTGAACTCATCGACCGTAGCAATCATTGGGAACATGATAGCCAGTTTGCCATAAGTTGAAGCACGAAGCAGTGCTCTGACCTGCGTCTTGAAGATATCCTTGCGGTCAAGACAGAGTCTGATCGCACGGTAACCCAAGAACGGGTTCATTTCCGGATCGAATTCAAAGTAAGGCAGTTTCTTGTCGCCGCCGATATCCAGGGTTCTGACGACAACGCGCTTGCCTTGCGCTCTTTCCAGAACGACTTTATAAGCTTCAAACTGCGCATCCTCACTTGGGAAGTCATCAGTTGATTCCATGTAAAGGAATTCTGTACGGTAAAGGCCTACACCTTCAGCGCCATTGGCAACGACATTGTCCATGTCTTTAGGTGAGCCGATATTGGCAACCAGTTCAACCTGATGACCGTCAACAGAAATGGATGGTTTATTGAGAAGTACCTGCAAAGCAGCTTTTTCTTCCAGGAATTTCTGACGTTTTTCTTCATATTCCTTGAGTGTTGCTTCATCAGGATTTAAGATAACCGTACCCTCTTTGGCATCCAGGATGATCGTATCACCATGTTTAGCCTCAGCCATGATACCGGTACAGCCTACAACAGCCGGCAGGCCTAAAGCTACTGCCATGATTGCCGCATGTGAAGTCTTGCCGCCAATCTCGGTTACAAAACCCAAAGCATATTTCTTATTTAACTGGGCAGTATCAGAAGGAGTCATTTCTTCTGCTACGATGACAACCTCTTCATTGATCGTTGTCAGATCAGGAATAGTCAGTCCCAGGATATTGCATAAGAGTCTGTATGATACATCTTTGATATCAGCTGCTCTCTCTTTGAAGTAGCTGTCATCCATTGATTCAAACATCCCGATCATCGTATCAGAAACAGTCTTGGTCGCTTTATCTGCACCAACACCTTCCCTGATCATATTGATGATCTGATCTTTGAATTCCGGATCCTGTGCCATCATGAGATGAGCGTCAAATATGGCCAGTTCTTCAGGTTTTAAAGTTGCGCTGGCTCTTTCCTTGATCTTTTCAATATCTTTGATCGTCTTAAGCAGAGCACTGTCAAAACGGCCGATTTCCTGTTCCCGATTTGCTTTGATCTCATCGCGATGCTCTTTGATGATAATCTTTGGCTGTTCAAGTTTGTATACTTTTCCGATAGCTATACCACTTGATGTTGCTATTCCTTTGAGCATATTAATATTTTCCTCCAATACTGTAATTATACTTCAATAAAGCGCTTACAAACAATTAAGAAAGTCCCTATAAGCCTCCTTTCTGTAACGGTAATAGGAAGGCCTGGTCAGATAGCCGATATACCACTTGCCTCTGCGGCCTTCCAATACCTCTTTTTCGATAATGAACCTCTCTGTTTCTTCCAGAGAATAAGTTACATTTTCAACATGCTCTACTATCGTTCTGCAGAGCTCATACCTTTCCGGATCAACGCGTCTGATGTTCGTCTGGTGTTCCTTGAGTATCCTTTTACTCTGCAGATAACCCCTAGATATCAGTTCGATTTCAAACCGCTCCTTCGAAGATTTGCTCATAATCTTATAGTCCTCGAATCAATATCTTTAATTCAGGATTGTTTTTTTATTGTAAATTTTCTGTTCTTATCTTCTATTCGTTTATTTCTATAAGCCCATATCCTCCATCGTTTCTCTTATATACTACTGCTGCTTTATCAGAATCGATGTCTTTATAGATGAAGAATGAGTGTGACAGCATTTCCATCCTCATGATCGCTTCATCAAGGATCATTTCCTCAGCGAAGATGGTCTTGGTTCTGACCGGTGTGTCATTGCTTTCCTCATTGTCTTCGTAGAAATTCTCGGCCAGTGATTCCTTATGTCTTCTGGATAATCTGCCCTTCTGTCTTCTGATCTGATCTTCCAGTTTGTCAATTGCCAGATCTACTGCAGTTGAGAAGTCTTCATGGACGACTTCCGATCTCATCAGTCCTACTTTGGTAGGAACGTTAACTTCAACTTTCAGGGCGTTGCCGCCATTGACTTTGACGGTAACTTTGGCGCTTTGTGCTTCATCAATGACAACATACTTGTTGAGTTCAGAAAGCCGGTTTTCGATCTTCTCCCTCATTTCATCATTGACTGTTACATTTTCACCATAAATCGCGAATTTCATAAGTCTTCCTCCTATATTTATTTTGACTCAACCATGAGTTCAATCAGCCACTTATAAACCAGAAACAGACCGTAGGCATCCAAAGAACAGTATTCCTCCAGATCCCTGATCACCTTGTCATCACTTGTTTCCTTGCGATCGATATTGCGCCAGTTGTACACCGCCTGCATACCGTCATCAATATCGAGATCCTTATATGAATAATCCGAGCAGATATCGACCAGTTTCTTCAAAGTGAAGTTGCCCTGCATCCGGCTGTCATAGATCATGCCTTCATCAAACGGCACAGCCAGATCGACGAAACGGTCAATTATCGCCTGAAGACCTGGCGCATATTCCGGATAGATGGCTGCGAGTTCTTTTAATCTTAAGCATTCGGCACCGATCGCATTATAAGCGAGAATCGGGCCTTCTTCCGGAAGATAGGCAAACAGAGCTTCCACAAACTCGCGGCGGCAATCGCCAGTTCCGATGAAGGTGCGGTGTTCCATGTGTCCGTCTTTATCGATGTAATAAAGCGCAAACTCGAAACAGACGACATCCATCGGCTTCATCTTAGGATATTTGGGGATCAGATAACGGTCCCATTCAAAATCAATAAAGCTGATTGGTCTTTTTTCTAATTTTTTCAGCCAGTTGGCAAGAGCCAGCTTTTCCAGATACAGGCCATTATTTCGAGAGGCCATGATCTGAGCATATTGGACCCGATTACCTTCAAGCTGTCCTAAATCTGTATCTTTAAGCAGCTTGATGCCTTCCTTGTACATCCTGTTCTTATTTTTCGATGAGACAAGATACAGGATCGAATCATCAGGTTCTTCCTCCTCTTCAGGGAAGCAGTCACTATAATAGCTGCATAAGCCATAGAGCCGGCAATAACGGTTCTTGACCGGCTTATGTTTTGAAGGATCAAAGTTTTCCATCGCTTTGAT
>CADCOR010000238.1 GCA_902803055.1 uncultured Erysipelotrichaceae bacterium | reverse complement strand
GTGATATTTTCACCGACCTGTGATCAGAGCATTCCTCTTCGCATCATCTGAAGCAACTTATACAGGAATACACAAAAGATCAGAAATGATCTTTTTTTAATGCCTGTGAACTGTAACTGATCGATATCTTTAGCAGTGATATAATAGTTTTGTAAACCGCACTAACAAAGAGGTGATTAGAATATGGCGTTCGTGATCAAACCGGATAAAAAACAATCGGAAAACAAGACTATTCGTTTTCCGGTAGATGTTATTAATGACATTGAAAAAGTAATTGTAGGAAAGGAAGTGTCCTTTTCGGGATTTGTTGTTCAAGCCTGTCGCTACGCTCTAGAAAATCTGACAAATAACGATAGAGGCACAGATAATAGGCAATAACACATGAAATACTTCAGATAGTACATTCTTTTTTGTGTTTTGTTTGTTTATTGCCACACCATCCAATAGCTGCGTATAGATTAGTGCAGGAGGGTTGAAAGATCCTGCAAAAAAACCTGCAATTCAGCAGCAAAAACTGTTGACACACTATATGGCGTCTGCTACTATAGGAATTACCCAAAATCATGGGGTGCAAGCCCCATGACCATCTGCCCCACCGAAAAGTGAGGCGCCTATATGCGGGACAGGTACCCGCACCTACATTCCCGCCGCAAAAGCGGGAACCTATATGCCCGCCCGTACAGGCAGGCACCTAAATCATGGGGTGCAAGCCCCATGACCAAATGCCCGTAGCGCAAAAACGGGCACCTATATGCCGCCGAATGCGCGGCACTTTTTATTCTAAGATTTTCAGCAAGGCCGCTGTAAGGATGTTCAGAAAACTTCATGCAGATCAGAAGTTATGCTGATCCGTTTGTTTTCACTCATTTGATTTTTCTCTTAATATGTTCCTCTGCAGCCTCTCTGGTTTGAAAGACCCTTCCTTTTCTCAGTCTCATGCCACCCTTGGATGTTATGTGATGCTTCCCGCCGGAGATATAGTGCGGATCTGTATAGTCATATCGTAAAGTCACAAAATCGCCGACGATCTTGATGATCTCGACTTCTCTGATCTGATTATTGGTTTCAATGATATATGCTTTATCACCTGGTTTCATTTTAAATACCTGTTTGATGTTTCTCCCTGTTTTAAATTAACACCTTAACTTCAGGATGGATAGTCATCAGTCAATGATACATCCGTCTGCTTCCAGTCTGTCAATTTCATCACAGACTTCATCATAGATCTTCTTGATCTGCCATGGGATAGTTGTTCTGAAGCCGATCAGCAGATCTCCTTCCTCGTCGTATATCCCGTATTCACATTGAATCAGAACTATCTTCATCTTCAACTGAAAAGCGTTATTTATTCTTGCGATATCCTTTTCGACATCAGCTATCTCAATATAGAAATCATAGACCCATGGCATACCAAGAAGCTCGTTGTCGTGGTGGTGACTGTTGAATCTGAAACCGTTCTCTGATGCAATTCTGCGAATCTCGAAGTCAATATCATTAAGCTCCCTTTTTATCTGCTCATCATTCATTTCTTCGCACGCTTTGGATTCCTCTATCAGTTCGATCATCATGAAATTGTCACCTACATGGCTGTCTAGATATTCAAGCAATTTTTGTTCATTGATTCTCATCTGCTCTTTCCTCCTGACAACATTTTTGCATATACATGTGATGATCTGGTCGTTTCTCAAGCGACAATCAACATAGAGTAAATGTTAGGATCATAGGAATAATTTACTTCTTCAGGTACATATGAGAGCACAATATTCGGCTCTGTGCCATCGCTCGTCCTGGACGTAGAGAGAGGGGTATCATCAGATACATCGCCGTCTATGGCATGAGCTTTTTTGTTATCAAATAACAGTCAAACTACTTCAATCACTTTATCGTATACAACCGTCAGTTTTTCGTTTATATCCCTGTCCTGATGGAAATGTCCGAAATACCAGTGATTGTATGTAATTCTGTTCTCTATATCATCCAGCCAGTCTTCGGTAGAATAATCGATCTCATGCTGATCGTGATAGACATGCTTCAATCCTTTGCCTATATACTTTCTTGGACAGGTGTGAGACAGGACGATATCAAAATGATAATCGCATTGCCTGATCATGTTTTC
>CADCOR010000237.1 GCA_902803055.1 uncultured Erysipelotrichaceae bacterium | reverse complement strand
TGGGTTGCCGTATCGACCGGCAAGGCAAAAGAGAGATAGCCCTCGTTCTTTAACAAGCCTCTGGTGAAGCGGCTGACCGCAAAGAACACCGTGGCAAACATCGATCCGAATAAGCCGATTATGAACAAGAACGCAAAGATCGAAAAGATGATTCCTTCTTCGAAATGAAGTTTGACCATCAGCGAAAAGATCAGAGTCGCAGCGATCGTTGCCAGATAGATCGGGAACATCACATGAGACATCGCTTTGAAATCATATTTAATCAGTTTACCTAACATCTGAACACCTCCCTGAAATATTCATCAACACTCTTGCCGGTATTTTCCTTCAGTTCATCAACGCCTTCGTGCAGGACGATCTTGCCTTCCTTGAGGAAGACGGCTTCATCCAGAACGTTTTCGACATCGGCGATCAGATGTGTCGAGATCAGTACTGTGGCATTCTCATCGTAATTGGAGATGATCGTGCGCAGAATGTAATCTCTGGCTGCCGGATCCACCCCGGCGATCGGTTCATCCAAGAGATACAGCTTGGCGTGTCTGGACATCGTCATGATCAGCTGAACTTTTTCCTTGGTACCCTTGGACATCTTCTTCAAAGGCATCTTCATATCGATGTTCAATGCTTCTAACATGCCTAAAGCTCTGGCTCTGTCAAAATCCGCAAAGAAATCTTCAAACATGTCCATCAGGTCGACGCTGTTCATCCAGTCCGGCAGATAGTTGCGATCAGGCAGATACGATACCATCGCTTTGGTCTCAGGCGATGGCTCAATACCGCAGATCGTGATATTGCCGGCACTTGGTACCAGCAGGCGGGAAGCCAGTTTGATCAAGGTCGTCTTGCCCGAACCGTTAGGTCCTAATAAGCCGACGATCTTGCCCTCTTCAAGTGTGAGGTCAACTTCATCAAGTGCCTTGATCGAACCATAGGTCTTGCAAAGACCCTTGCATACCAGTGTTTCCATACTTATTTATCCTCCCATCTCTTAACGGCATCTTTGATCATCTGATCATTCATGCCCAGTTTTCTGAGCTTAGTGTAGAGGTCTTTGATATAGGCATCAGCGATATCCTTTCTAAGCTCTTCGATCTTCTTGTCATCGATACTGACGAAGCGGCCGCTTGTTCTCTCGCTCTGTACGAGACCCTGTCTTTCCAGTTCGGCAAAAGCTTTCTGAACTGTATTGGGGTTGACACCGGTCTCCATAGCCAGATCCCTGACGGCCGGAAGTCTGTCTCCGCTCTTGTATTTTCCGGAGACGATATCGGTCTTCATCATTTCAATGATCTGAAGATAGATAGGTACATCATCAGAAAATTTCCATTCCATACACACATCCCTTTCTAACTTGTTGTATTAATACACTAATACAATAATACATATCACTGAACATGTCAACAGTTATTATGAAAATTGTTGAGTTAAAATGACAGTAGGAACAAGGACATAAATATGAGTAAAAAACAATTCCGCAACATGATCGCCTATGAGATCTATCCGACATCTTTTTTTGACAGCAATAACGACGGCATCGGAGACCTCAAGGGCATCACTTTAAAACTTGATTACATCAAACAGCTGGGCTTCAACGCGATCTGGCTCAACCCCTTCTACAGTTCGCCCTTCAAGGATGGCGGCTATGATGTCGAAGACTTCTTCAAAGTTGATAAACGTTTCGGCACCCTCAATGATTTCAAAAAGCTTGTTTCCAAAGCTCACAGCAATGAGATAAAGATCATCATCGATCTTGTCGCCGGTCACGCCTCTTTGGCAAATAAAGACTTTTTAAAAAGTGCTGAAGCTAAACGCAATGATAAAAGTGATCTCTTCATCTGGAGTGACAACCCCTGGGAAAAATCAGAAAATCTGATCTCCGGCATGTATGACCGCCATGGCTGCTACATGGTCAACTTCTTTGCGCACCAGCCGGCATTCAACTATGGCTTCAATCGCATCGATCATCCTTCCTGGCAGATGTCATATAAAGATAAACGGACATACCAG
>CADCOR010000236.1 GCA_902803055.1 uncultured Erysipelotrichaceae bacterium | reverse complement strand
TGTCGTAGCAGCCGATCAGGTTTTTGGCAAAATCAGGTGTCGACATGCCCGGATTGGCAGCGAGCTTGCCAAAGGCATCGGTATAGAACCAGCCCAGTCCGCCTTCACTCTCTTCAGAAGCGACATAGTAGTCGGCATAAGGTTCCAGGCTTAAAGCTGTTTCAAAGTTCTGCATCAGGCAGGCATCAAAACCGATCAGATCAAACTTCATGCCGGAGTCTTTGATCGCTCCAGCAAGTTCATCGACATACATGGTGTTGTGATCTTCACGCTTATTGAGTCTGTCTTCACCATAACCCAAAGAGAAACCTCCGCCATGATCCCAGAGTACCAGCATATATCGATCAGCCGGATATTCCTTCTTCGCAAAACTCAGAAAATCACTTAAGGTCTTCGGTTCGGTCATGCATAAGGTATCATCGAGTCTTTCGATCATCGTCAGCTTGCCATCCTTGATCAGATAGCGGCCGTTGCCGTTTTCTTCGATGCCAGGGGTAAACCAGCGGAAAGAGCCTCCGGTCTGTAAAACAAAGGAAAGCTTATCGCCCCTGGCGCTTGCGTCTTTCATCTGAATGATGTTTGCTGAAGCAAGTCCGGAAGAATTCTCCAGATTGGATCCGACAATATAAGTAAGGACAACGACATTTTCGTCCTTGGAATGATCAGGGAACAGATAATCACGGCTGTGAATCGCATTTTCAATGATCGAAACATTATCTTTTAATGCTTCACTGTTTGTGACGATCGTGCTTTCATCAGCGACGAGATTCTTAGTCTGTTCTGTGTACTCCGCCAAAGCCATATCAACCATGATTCTTGGCCGCTGATTTCTGATTACGAGGATCGTCATGCCAAAGGTGATCGCGGCAACTTCGGCAAAGCCGATCACAAAGACTGAAAAATTATAGACAAAACGCACAAAGCGGGTTCTGAGTCTGGAGATCTTGAAAGTCGGACCCATAAAGTTATCCTTGGATCTGCTCAACAGATACAGGAAAAGCGGCGGGAACAGAGCCATCAGGATCATGAACCACCAGCGTCGCTTATAGGACTTGCACAGTCTGCGGTAAAGGCGAAGCAGGAAGAAATAATAGATAATGGCGCCAACGTAGACTAACAGTCTGCCCAGGCCTCTTAACGGATTGAAGTAGAAACCGGTCAGGATCAGTATTGACGCAACGACAAATGGTCTTAAGAAGAAACGCTTGCGCGGATAGACGAATCGCGAAAGACGCCATTCCGCAAAAAACGGGATGATCGCATAGCTGCGGATATCATTCAGTCTGTTCATCAGGAAATAATAGCCAATCGCCTGCAAAGCCCAGGCTGTCAGCCACAGATATTTATTATTCAGAAAATTAAACAGAAACATAATCCAATCCTCCCGTTTTTATAGTTTTATTTTAATATAGCAGATTATTATTCTGCACAGAAAAAAGACATCAGTCTTCATCCTTTCAGAAAGGATCTGATGTCTTCAAGTCTTTCTTCGCTCACTTTTCGGCCGATCTGATAAACTCTTTCCAGCTCCCGGCGGTCTTTTTCGGTCCGGCCAATCTTTAATGATTCCGGCGGTCTGATGATCAGCGCGAAACCTTTCTTTTCATCTTCTTCCACTTCTTTGAGCTGTTCATTATAGCGCTCATGTCTGACTTCCATCGCCTTGCCCAGTTCAGGATATTTTCTCATCACCACTTTGATCAGGGTTGCGGCATTAGCTTTCTTCTTCACAAAACCCTCAGGCTGGGTGAGGACGACGAGATTGCGGTCATAGCCGAGCGTTTTCATATAGTGATAAGGGATCGAATCCACCACCCCGCCATCGAGATAGTAATGACCATTTATCTTTACTGGCTTGGAGACTAAAGGCATTGAAGCGGAAGCTCTCATCCATAAGGTATCTTCCTTCAAACCATCACTGCAAAGATGATACTCACAGATCCCGCTTTCGATATTGGTCGCTCCGACATAGAATTCCATCGGATTTTCTCCAAAAGCCTTCGCATCGAAAGGATCAAGGACCTCCGGCACTTCCCGATAGCAGAAATCCGCATCGAAGAGATCGCCGGTTTTCAAAACAGAAATAAAAGAACCGTAACGGGGATCTTTGCAGTAGTTGAGATTATAGCGCAAAGGCCGGCCGTGCTGTCTTGATTTGAAGTTGCAGCCAAAAACTGCCCCGGCTGAAATACCGGCTCCGCCATCAAAAGTGATGTCGTTTTCCATCAGCACATCGATGACGCCGCAGGTGAACAGTCCCCGCATTGCCCCGCCTTCCATGATCAGTCCTGTTTTCATCACTTCTATATTAAGATATCTTTATTTTTATGTCCTCAATAATGAACAAAGCAGGATTTTACTCCTGCTCAGTCAAAAATAATATTTTAGATGATCCTATTCG
>CADCOR010000235.1 GCA_902803055.1 uncultured Erysipelotrichaceae bacterium | reverse complement strand
GCATACTGATCGATATGCATGGTTGTGATCGAGCCATCCTTGCCGATGATCAGCTGACCTAAAGCCTGCAGTTTGGTACCGACCGAGGAAAGAACGACATCCTTGCCTTCCTTGTTCTGATAGATATCTTCAACGATCATCGAGTGCGAATGTCCATCCAGCACCACATCAATGCCGCTGGTGTTGCGGATCAGTGTGATCGAGTCATAAGGGCTTACTTCAACCACAGAGCCAAGATGAGAAAGTGCTACAACATAATCGGCACCCTGTTTTCTGACCTCATCGACTACACTCTGAACTCTTTCTGCCAGCTGTAAGCCGTTATCCCCGGAATAGAAATCATAGACGACTTCACCGTCTTCTTCAAAATAGACAGGTGTCGAGGAAGTAATAGCGTGCGGAGTGGTAAAACCGACAAAAGCGACTTTGACTCCGTCAAAATCTTTGATCATGTATCCCGGTATATCTTTAAAGATATCTTCCTTTTTGCCGCTATAAATGTCATTGCACAGCAGCGGCTGGAATTCCATCATCGAGATCAGTTTAGACAGCTGTTCCATGCCATAATCGAATTCATGATTGCCAAAAGTGACGGCATCATAGTCCATCTTGTTCATCAGTTTTATGATCAATTCACCCTTGGATAAGCTTCCAAGCGAACCGCCCTGAATATAGTCACCGCAGTCGACAAAAGCAACATAAGGATGTTCTTCCTTGGTCTTGTTTATCACCGCCTTGACCGCAGGATAAGTCAGGTTCTCATCAACCCCGCAATGAATATCGCTGGTATAGAAGATATAGATGTCATCCTTGAGCTGTTTTTTCTGCTTGCATGAACTGATGCTCAGGCACAGCAATAATATTAATAAAACTTTTATTAATTTTTTCATGGCTTTGTTCCCCACTTAACTGAATATTATTTTAACAAAAAGCCCCGCACTAAGCGGAGCTTTCTTACAGATCGGAATCATTAAGAACGCCTTCGTCAATCAGTTCCAGCATGGCGTTGACCGCATTCTCATTGAGCTGGGTTCCTGATACCCTCTTCATCTCTTCAGCGATCTTATGCACGCTCAGGCCTTTGCGGTAGACTCTGGTCGAATGCATCGCATCATAGGTATCGGCGACCGCAATGATCTGGGCAAATTCCGGAATATCTTTTCCTGTTAAGCCGTTTGGATAGCCTGTGCCATCGATCTTTTCATGATGATAGCCGGCACCGATCGCCAGATCAGGGGCGATCGAAATTTCCTTGAGGATATCAAATCCTCTTTGCGCATGTGATTTCATGACGGCGAATTCTTCGTCAGTCAGCTTGCCTGGCTTGTTGAGGATGTTGTCCGGGATACCGATCTTGCCGATATCATGCAGCAGGGCAATGTTATGGATCTTCTCGACTTCTTCTTCTGACTTGCCCATCTTCTCAGCCAGCAGGCAGGAATATTTCGCCACTCTCGTCGAATGACCGTTGGTATATTTGTCCTTAAGGTCGATGGTCTTGGCAAAGACGTTGCAGATCTCGCTTACCAGCTCACGGTTCTCTCTTTCCTTCTTTTCGAGCTTTTCCGTCTTGGCCTGAAAATACATCGCTACGACACCGGCTATGCAGGCTACGACACCGATCACTATCGCCATTCTGAACCAGGTTTTTTCATAGATCGCTTTTTCCTTGATGATATTAACCTGCAGAGAATCGACATTCTCCCCGCTGATCAGATCGACCTGGGAAAGATGGAAGGTGTATTCGCCGCCGGCCAGGTTCGTATAGCTTATTTCACTCAGCTTATCTCTGGTCATATAGATCGGTTCTGAATCAAAACCGTCGAGATAATAGCTGATATATGGGTTCGATAATGAATAGGTAAAGGTATACGCATAGATGTTGAGACGCCTGGTATCTGCCGGGATACTCACTTCACCATCGACGACCGGATAATAGACATCATCAGCCGAGACATAAGGCACCGACATCTTGAGCTTCACGTTATTAATTGAAACATCATTGATGTTGACCTTAGCGACACCGGTTGAGCCGGAGATATAAAGCGTACCGTCATCCAGAAGATGCGAGTAGGAGTTGGCCGTCGCAATACATGGCAGACCGCTCTTGGAGTCATGGAAGAAGTACTTTATCTCATTGTTGTTGAGCAGATCTTCACGGTTGGCTACATAGATTCCATTGCCGGAAAGCACCCACATCTCATCGAGATTGTTCAGATACAGATCAAAGTTATTGGAGTATGGGAAATGGCTTATCGTTGTGACCTTGCCGCCAGACAGATAAGCGATCGCATTGGAACAGATCAGCCAGATGATATCCTTGTTGATCGGATCCATCTTCATGCGCATGACGATCTCGGAAGGGAGTCCGTCCTGAAGCCCAATCTGATGTACGATATCATCCTTCAAAGTGAAGATGCCGCCGCCATCCGTACCCATAT
>CADCOR010000234.1 GCA_902803055.1 uncultured Erysipelotrichaceae bacterium | reverse complement strand
CAGATATTGTCCATGTTGTAAGAAGACTCATAGAAAGTCTTAAAATCAATCGGACAGCCATGTGATGAAGTATCGGCTTTAACGACGTTTTCAGCCCCAACAAGATATAAATTATGTTCAACCGTATCATTGTTATAGTTCAGGTAGAAAATCATGCCTGCGCCATCAAAAATGATTCTGTTGCCATTATCCTGTGAATAGGTTACTGTATCGATCGTGGCTAAAGAGGAACGGATCGACGGTTTTGCGATACCTGAATAATCCAGCTGATGGTCAAAGACATCGATCTCTATGCGGTAGCCGTAGACATCATTAGTTGCGACTTTAAACTGTTTATCTGAACCTTGATATCTGAACTGTGAAAGATTCTTTAATGAGGTCTTGAGAACATCAGTTTTTTCAATCTTTGATGCATAGGATGTCCTTAGTTTCAGATAGTAGCTGCCCATATTGAGCTTGCCAAGATCATAGGAACCTCTGAATCCGCCATAGGTATACGAATAGCCATCATTGAGTTTATACCAGCTGCTGTCATAGTTTTCACAAGTAAACTCATCGATCTTGCTGTTGGTCGAAAGATCATAGATCTCAACCACGTGTACAGTCTTTTCGTTATATAACATGTTCACAGCCGAGATAATACCGACGCCGCTTAGCGACAATACATTATTATCCAGTTTGAGATCATCGATGATCGTAATCGGATCATGCGCAACTGTATCATCGATCTCATCAGGATCCGGTGTTACCGAGCCGCTCTTGTATAACAATGTGACATCATTCTTATCGAGATAGACAACAGAGCCATTCCAGTCATAATCAAGTTTGCCATCTCTGGTTACTAAAGCACCATCTTCGATCGGATTGGTTGCCTGTGTTTTATAACGGCCATTTTCTTCACCGATGATCGCCACGATCAGATCTTTCTGATAATGAGAGCCATACTGTCCGCTGTAATATGAGGAAGCAGAACCGGAACGCTTATAGAATGGTGCATTCCATTTGATAGATGAATCATGAATGACATCGTTGTAATTAGCTGAAACATAAGCCAGCTGATAGCGATTGTAATCAGTCAGATTGCCGTTTTTATCATTGGCATATTTATCAATGCCATAGGCGAGTGCCGCAATACCCTGACCCCAATAAGGATCGGAAGCATATTTGACATTCATGCCGGCACCTTTGTTGCCCAAGAAAGTTCCGAAATAGCGCCAGTTGGTAAAATCCGTAAACCAGTTAATGTAGCGTCCCATCTGGGTATCGACACAGCTGGCTACTGATGAGAAATATGATGCATCGCTTGGCGAATCATCAAAGGCATTCCAGCCAAACAGATTGTAGCGATTTACAGCATAGAATGAAGTGCCATAAGCTGATTCATGGCAGGCCATTGCATATATCAGCAAGGCATTGAAGCCATACTGATCCTGGGCATCGATAAAGCTCTGTCCCTCGCCTTTTAAGACGGAACCGCTGCGATCCGCTACGTACTTATCAAGCTTAGAAGCACTGATGCCGGTCTTGGTCCTTAAAGAAAGGAACTGATAATAGTTATAGACAGTCGCAACCTTATTGCTGAGCTTATAGTCGCTGTAGAAGTTTATGCCGTCATTGGAATAGTATTTGACGCCTTCCTGCATGCCGGCATCAAGATAGTTCTGAGCATTATCTACAGACATCGAATAAGTTACGAGCTTAGAACCATTAGTGCCATAGGCATAGTGATTATAAAAGACCATGTCTTTATAATTGCCGTTAGTTTCGATCATGTAATAATTCTGTTCCAGTTTGACCAGATAAGGATATTCATAGCCATAGGAAACGGCATCGCCTTTTATACCGCCGAGATAGAGCGGAATACCTTTATTGATAAACTTGAACGGAACAAGATCGGTATATTCAAGATCCGCAAAACCTTCAAAGCCATTTAATTCGATCTGAATATAGCCCTTGCCATTTACAGATGCAGAAGTGGTGTCATAATAAAACATCTCATAGCCCTTGGAGACATAGGTTGTCTTATATGATGAACTGCCGGTATCACGATAGTTCTGATAGACATCCTGGATCGAAGAACCCAAACGGTTAGGATAGGTATAAGCGAGTCCGGAATTCATCGCAATGATCTTGCTTGGAGAATAGCCGTTTTCAACTCTGACGACATAGTTTTCATTGCCTTTCATCGCTTTTTTGGCTTCCTCAAAGGATCCGTGACATGAAACCTTAGAGAAAGAACCGTCGTCTTCGATATAAGAGACTTCAAACTCATCAGCTGCACAAGCCATCGGATAATAGGTATCTGCTTCAACCCTAAAACTGCCCTTTAGCGGCAGCAGGTTGATAAACAGGATTGATAGTAAAGTCAGCAGTATGAGTTTTTTCATGATTTATTCAAGTACAGTCGGTATTTTTACCCAGTCATTGGAATTAGAGAACATCAGCATCAAAGAGCCTGAGAGATCAGGATTGTCTTCTCTGGAAAGAGCTTCAAAGAACAAAGCACCATTATCACCTTCGACAAGTTTCTTGCCCAGACAGTTTTTATCCTGTACAGACTCATAGTCTTCCAGCATGCAGCTGATGATCTCATCATTGCTGTTGCGGATGAACTTGGCATCGGTGATCATGACATTGCCTTCAACCTTATTGACATTGATCTTAAAAGTATAAACAGGGATATTTGAAGTATATCTTTCACCATTGTGGATCATCATCGTTGAAATATAGGAAGATGAAACCGTGACATTGGTATTGCCCACTTCGATCTGCTGTTCGGTATTAAACTTAAGCGTTGAAATATCTTTCTGTTTGGCATCAAGATCAAACTGGATCATTGAGGCATCCTTGCTGTTTAAAAGGCGCAAAGATGAAGAAGTGGTTGTATAAGGAATAAACAGCTTGCAGCTGTAATCATTCTTCTCGGATGCAACATTATTAACTACACCCAGTTTAGAGACCTTATAGCCCTTCTCTTCCAGTTCATTGACATATTTGGATACGTTATTGAGATAGATTTTTTCTGAAGTCTGCAGATTGCCCAAATCAAAAGAGATAGGATCTTTAGCCTTGAAATTGAGTTCAGCAATAATGAAATTAAACTCAAAGTTGTCTTCTTGCGAGCGATAGACTTCATAATCAACCAGCGACACTTTAACATCATCATTAGTCTCAACTGGTCCAGGATTGACGATGACTTCCGGCTTATTTGGATCACTTTCCGAGCGATTTATCAGATAATCAATCAGTTTGTAGGCTCCAAAGCCCAGCAAAACAGTCACAAGGAGACCAAGCAAAACTAAAATGATGATCCGATCGACTCTGACCTTGCGTTTCTTACTCATAATGGTTTCCTTTCACCTTTTCCTCGGCTTCAATCAATTCAGAAAAACGGGAAATGGGAATGATCGCTGCCATCGGTTCATTGTTTTTGATGACGATCTTGACATCGTCCGGTCCCAAAGAACTGATGATCTTGGCAGCTTTACCCTGATTTAAATGAGAAATAGGAACTAAAGAATTTAACATAGTTCCAAAACTGTTTTTCATCATAACTAAATTATAAAAAATACGCAACAAATTTGTCAATAAATTTGTTTATATTTTTTAATTAGAATTTATCGATGAATTTATCTATGAATTTTTACTAAGATTGCAGGTGAATCTATATGAATCAGCACACATCTGATCGATGTCATACTGAGCCTTGAAACCTAAGAGTTTCTCAGCCTTGCTGGTATCGGCATAACAGGTCGCGATATCACCAGGTCTTCTTTCCATGATTTTATACGCAATCGGGTGACCGCAGGCTTTTTCATAAGCCTTGAGGACCTGTAAGACCGAGTAGCCTTTACCTGTACCGATGTTGATCACTTCGGTTCCTTTATGGGCAGCGGCATATTCAATGGCTTTGACATGTGCCTTGGCCAGATCGACGACATGAATATAGTCTCTGACCCCTGTTCCATCAACGGTATCGTAATCATTGCCCCAGACTCTCAAGAAATCTCTTTGTCCGGCCACGACCTGTGCAATATAAGGCACCAGGTTATTGGGAATGCCATTAGGGATTTCCCCCAGCAGACCTGAAGCATGAGCACCGATCGGATTGAAATAGCGCAGCAGTACCGAAGAGTTCTCCGGTTCAGCCTTATCCATATCGGTAATGATCATCTCATTCATTTTCTTCGTCGTACCATAGGGATTGGTTGTTGTACCTAAGCCGTACTCTTCCTTGAATGGAACTTCAAAATCATCGCCATAAACAGTGGCACTGGAAGAAAAGACGAGGTTTCTGACTTCGTATTTTTTCATCAGCTGGTAGAGATTGATCGAACCGGCAATGTTGTTTTCATAATAAGTTAAAGGAATCACAACTGACTCCCCTACGGCCTTATAACCAGCGAAATGGATGACAGCATCAAATCTGTTTTCCCTGAAAACTTCTTCAAGCCGCTGTTTATCCAGAATATCTACTTCATAAAACTTCGGTTTTACACCGCTTATGGTTTCGATCTTATCAAGAACATCGATCTTGGAATTATAGAGATTATCGACGATCACTACTTCGTGTCCTGAAGCAATCAGTTCTACACAGGTATGAGATCCGATATAGCCTGTACCACCGGTAACAAGGATTTTCATGTTATTTCCCTCCAGCCAATTTCAATATATCGTTATAGGTGACCAGCACCATCAGCATCAGCAGCAGGACCATCGAAGCCGTCATGATCACGCCCTGCGTCTTTTCATCAAGATCGCGATGGATAATAGCTTCGATTAATACGATCAGAACTCTGCCTCCATCAAAGATCGGAAGCGGCAAGGCATTCATGATGCCGACACTGATAGATACGATCGCAATCAGCTGTGCATAATAAACCCAGCCAAGTTCAGAAACTTCAGAAACGGTCGAATAGATGCCGATCGGTCCGGAAACTGCCGACATATTAGCCGAACGGAAGACCGAGATCAAAGAGGCTATGGTCAGTTTGACCACAAAGAAGACCTGTTTGACGCCATAGTACCAGCAGTTGAAGATATTGACCTTGACGACATCATAGGCAGCATTGCCAAAGGAAATGCCGATATAATAGCGTCCATCAGCTTCCTTGTATTCCGGCATGACCTCATAGTCATATTTCTGGCCATCTCTTTCTACCGTTATCGACCATGGCCCGTTGCCATCATATGCCGAAGTAAAGGTGACGACTTCAACATAATCGTTAGGACTGATCGACATATCAGAGAAACCGATCGAAGTGACCAGATCGCCAGCCTGTAAACCAGCTTTCATGGCTGGTGAATTCTCATTGACAGCATCAATCACCGGCTTGGAAGATACCACATAGGAACCATTGTTGAGAATGATCATTGAATAGATGACAATGGCCAGCACAAAGTTCATGAAGATGCCTGCCAGCATGACGATGATCTGTTTCCACCTCGCAATGCCTTTTAACGTGCGTTCATGCGGAATCTTTTCATTATCTTCGGTAAACTCTTCCTCATTTGAGTCTTCCCCAGCCAGTGCGACAAAGCCGCCCAGCGGAATAGCCCTGATACTGTATACTGTCTCCTTGCCTTTTTTTGAAAAGAGTTTTGGACCCATGCCAATGGCATACTCTTTTACATAGACGCCAAATAGCTTGGCAGCTAAAAGATGTCCCAATTCATGTAAAGAGACGATCAGGGTAAGCATCAGAAGTAAAAGTACTATATTTTTAATAATATTCATCTTTTCAATTATAACACCTGCAAAAGAAAAACTCCTTTTTCAGGAGTTTGCCCACAGTTTATCGACATATTCCTTCGCCCAGCGATGCGATTCAATGATCTGATCGGCCGTCGGATCTTTGATAAAACGTGCCGCCTTGAGCGTTTTGAAAATATAAGATTCAATATCGACGAAAGGAATTCTTTCCTTGGTGAATAAGGCCACCGCCTCATCATTGGCTCCGATCAGTACAGCTCCGAAATTGCCCTCAAAGGAACCAACCTGCTTAGCCAGTTTTACCAAAGGATAGCGGGAATAATCCATCTTGCGGAAATTCAGTGAGGTGATCTTGTCAAAATCAAGATAATT
>CADCOR010000233.1 GCA_902803055.1 uncultured Erysipelotrichaceae bacterium | reverse complement strand
GTGAGTTCGACATCCTTGCAGATATCTGTTTCCAGATATCTTCTGACATAATGAGAACCGTGTTTACCAAAACCAATTATTCCTATTCTGACCTTATTCATTTGCATTGTCCTGCCTTCTGGATTGTTTACATTAATTTCTTCAATATTAATTATATAAGAACTGCATTTTATATATTTATTGAATTTTCAGGAACAATTCATTAAGCTGCTGTTCGGGCAGGATTTGTGATAATGACTGAAACATTACAAAAAACCAAAATAATTAAGCAATATGTATAATATTAGTAAGAAAAAACAGGAGACGAATACATGAATAAAGAAGTCAAACTGCACGAAGAATACGCACTGGACAGCGATTCACTGGAATCAGTAAGCGGAGGCGTTTCTCCTTATCCTTTTCCAAGAAAGACCAAGAACAACCAGGCTTGTCCTAAATGCGGTGAACGCATAAAGACCGCTGTCGGCAATTACGTCGATGGGATGGGCATGCAGATGATCGTAAACTGCTGGGATTGTGATCTGCACTGGATCGCTGAAGATTTCTATGAGCACGAAGAAGTTCGCTATACATTTGTTGATGGCGATTTTATGAACGGCAAATCACTTCATGTAATTCCAAAACCGTTCTGATTTATCTGAAAAAAATTCATTAAAGACAGAAAAAGATACTGTCTTTTCATTGATTTATTCCTCTGTTTTTCTTAATTATAAATAACCATGAAAACCAATTCAAAGTCAGTGCTTTTTCTTCTGGTGACAGATGTGTCCTATAACTAATTAAGAAATAAGCATTGCCATGATCATGAACAGAATTAAGGAAGAGATCAGAAACATCGGACTGTTTTTCAGAAACGTATGGCTGCTGCTTTCGTTTGATCCGATAGACAAGACAGTCTTTTCTTTTATCTGCGGTGTTTTATCACTGATCATCGCGAGCCAAGTCAAAAACGGCTTCTACAGACTTCTCATCCATTTAAGAGGAATAAAATACATCGACAAAAGCAATATGATCGCCATCGGATCATCATATGATACTTTGATCCTGCTGTTTCTGTTTCTGATCATCATGACCTTCTGTGCCCTGTTTGAAATAGGTGGACTCCTGCATGCCTTTTCCATGGGTCAGGTGGGAAGAAATACGGACATCTGGTCGATGATGATGGTGGGGATAAGGACCTGCAAGAAGACTCTGCATCCGCGCAACTGGCTGATGTTTCTCTCGGTGATGGTCTTATTTCCTTTGACCGGATTAATAACCTTAAGCAATATTGCCTACAAAGTAAAGATCCCTTCATTTGTCCAGCTGGGTATCGAAGCCAAGCAATCGTTTGTCGTGGCTTTTATGATCGTTTATGCGCTCTTTGTGATCATGGAGATCGCCTTGTTTTTTTCGATAAACATCTATGTACTGACAAAGAAGAATTTCAGACAAAGCTGTATCGACAGCTGGAAACTGGGAAAAAGCCGCCTGCTCAATACGGTACTATGCATGCTGCTGCTGTCTTTGCTGGCCAACTTCATAATCGATATTATTCTGAGGCTTTTCTTTAGAAGCGGAACGATTCTTGCTGCTTCAAAACAGATCATCAGGACGATAGCTGTTCCTTCGATAAACAACGCCGGGATAACTGCTCTGTTTTATCAGTATTATGAAGAGGATGCTTCTCTTTCTGGTATTATTCCAGCGGTATTTCAGACAAAGAAACCAAATCTTCTTCAGAAGGGTGCCCTGGTCTTAACAGGACTGCTGTCAGTTATGGGCAATCTTTTCTGCTATGCAAGAAACTATGCGTTTCTAACTGAAGATGTTAATAAGCCGCTGGTCTGTGCTCACAGAGGAGACAACGCAAACGCGCCAGACAACAGCTATGAGGCTTTTGAACTGGCGGCAGAAGAAAAGCTGCCGTGGATCGAACTCGATGTGCAGATAACGGCTGACAATGTGGTCGTTGCCGAACATGATCAGTCTTTGAGCAGACGTTTCGGGATCAGACAGGCGGTCGCTGATTTCCGCTATGATGATCTTAAGGGATACAGAGTCTTGAGTTCTGATGAGAAATATCAGGATGTGCAGATCACGACTCTGGAAGAAGTTCTTAAGCTGGCAAAGGAAAATGACATGCAGGTACAGATCGAGACAAAGCCTTCCAAGAAGAAAAGCGGTCTTGAGGAAGAGGTATTGAGGATTGTGGAAAAATGCGGCATGCATGACAGGGTGATGGTCATTTCTTTACACAGTGAGTCAATAAAAAAGATCAAAGAACTCGATCCTGAGATGACGAGTGCTCATGCGGTGATGATGACCTGGAGAGATTATGTACAAGTTGAGGATGCAGACAACCTTTCAGCTGAAATAGGTACCGTAACACCATTACTGGTACATGAGCTGCATGAAGCAGGGATGAAGGTCTTCTGCTGGACGGCTGATGATCCGGATGATATACAATATCTGGTGAGCTGCGGTGTCGATGTGATAGGCACCGATGATCCGCTCATGGTCAGCGAGAAGCTTGAAGAATGTGACTATAAGGGTGGAGTCGCAAGATGTTTCCACATCATGATGCATGTCTTGGCCGATATGGAAAGGTAGGGAAGAAAATGAAAAACAGAAAAATAGTATTCAGTCATAATCAGGCCGTTATCCTGTTTCTGATGATGACCGTGACACTGCATGTGCTGGGATTGAAGATATACTGTCTCATCAAAGGTACATCGCTTATTACTGCTTATCTGGACTACGGAAGCAAGATCCTTGGGGTCATCCTTCTGGGAGAAATGCTGCTGCTGTCTTATTTATCACCGCTGAAATTCAACCGGGATGCCTTGCACTGGTACAGCAAAGATAAACTGAAATACTTTTACATAAGTATTGCCATTGCCTTGCTGGTGATAGCCGGTTTTCTGGGCTTCAGGCTGTATATGAACGCAAAGAATCCGCTCTATCAGGAGATACCGATGTTCGGACTTTATCTGAACATCCATACCCGCTGGTTTTATCCTATCAACATCGTTTTTCAGGAACTTTTTATCAAAGCTTTTACCCAGGAGAACATCGCTGTCGCTTTGCAGGATACAGATAAAAAAGACAGGAGTGATTATGAACGCAAACATGCCTTTTTGACTGCGTTTATAACAGCTGTGTTTTTCTTTGTTCTGCATCTGCAATACGAGCTTTACTATATGACCGGTGCCTTTCTGCTGTGTTTTATTACCGGCCTGCTGTATGAAAAAGACCGGAATATCTGGGGTGCTGTCATAGTTCATATCGCCGTTGGATTTCTGCCGAGATGCTTTGGCATCCTGCAGATAATCGAAGGAGTCTGGTAATAAAAAAGAGGAAGCTGTCTTCCTCTATATAGAAACGCTTATCAGGTAAGGTATTAAATCTTTTTGCTGTCTAAGAATCTGTTGATGATGTCCAATGTTTCCCAATGAGAAATCTTTACGCCGTTGTAGTTATTGTAGTTGGCTTTTGTGTTGCTGCCATCAACGGTTAATCTGTATTGGAATCCCATGCTGGTAAGAATGGACCTCAAAGCTGAACGAAAAAACTGAGCTCCGGCTTTTTCTAAGCGAACAGCTTCGTTTTCAAAACCATGATCTCTGAAAGCATTGGCGATATCCTGCATTTCTTCGGGGAATCCGCCATTTACTGAATTTAATTCTTCTTCGTTTAATGTTTTTTTGTTATCCATAAGTAAATATCCTTTCTCAATACGCGTCTTTTATTGAAGTTATATACGGACTGATTTGTCTTGGCGGCAATGATTTGGTCCGCAATTGCTTATTTTCGGCGCTCTTTGCCGGTCCTGACATAATAATCAGATTTTTCCTTATACATTCTCTCATCGGCAGCAGCCAGGATGGTTTCGATATCCGGGAATTCGTCTGCACCAGCCAGCCCTGCCGAGATGGAGACACTGTGGATCTCTTTTCCATCATAGGCGCTGGTGATTTCCTGAAGTCTCTTCATCCTCTTTTCCATATCGTCTCTGTCAGAAAAAGTGATAACCCCGAATTCATCGCCGCCCAGGCGATAGATAAATGCGTCCTTTCCAAAAGCTTCACTAAGACTGTCTGCGGAAGCAACGATCAGTTCATCTCCCGCATCATGGCCGAAGTTGTCGTTGGCTTCTTTCAGACCGTTGATATCGGCCATTACTACATAACAGTTATCAGGCAGTTTTTCGCTCAGTTCAGCGATTTTTTCCGCATAGCCGCGCCGGTTCTGCAATCCAGTGAGCTGATCGTAATAGGCGTATTTTGTCTGCAGTTCAGCAAGTTTAACTGCCGATTCAGCAAAGACATATCTTTCAAATCTCGCTCTGTTTACAAAGTGACCGATCATGATGCCAACGGTCGAGAAGATGACCAGGTTGATGAGTGCCCAGGAATAGATATTGGGATCGAGTACCGGAGCATTTGTCAGCATGAAAGAAACAGTATTCAGCAGCAGCATCACAATATTTGAAAAAGTGTCGCTGATAAACAGGATAGGAACGATGAGTACTGAGGCAAACAGTACCACCGTGCGCGTGTTATATAACAGCTGAATTTTTG
>CADCOR010000232.1 GCA_902803055.1 uncultured Erysipelotrichaceae bacterium | reverse complement strand
TTGCCTCCGGCAACGCCGATATCAGCGCGTGAGGCTTCTTGCGGACCATTGACCGGACAGCCCATGATCGCGACGGTAATATCTTTATTTACTGTTTCAAGATAGGCTTCCATCTCTTTGACGATCGGAAGCATATCGTACTGAATTCTTCCGCAGGTCGGGCAGGATATCAGGTTGGCGACATCTTTTTTTAAGCCGCAGGCTCTAAGCAGTTTCTTGGCGACCTTGACTTCTTCGATCGGATCATCAGAGATCGAGATCCTGATCGTATCGCCAATGCCATCTAACAACAGATTTCCAAGAGCCAGTGAAGACTTGATTGTTGAGTTGAGCAGGCCGCCGGCTTCCGTAACTCCTAAATGCAATGGATAGGGGAAGGTCTCGGCTGCCAGATGATAGGCTTTGATGCACTCGAGAGGATCAGAAGATTTAAAGGAGAGGCAGACATCATGGAAGTCAAGTGCTTCCAAGATCCTTAAATGATCTTTTGCCGATTCGATCATCGCTTCTTCGGAATGGGTGTATTTCTTATTCAATGAGCCGGCATTGATGCCGATCCTGATCGGTACGCCCTTTTCCTTGCACAGCATGACGATCTCTTTGATCTTGTCTTCTTTTTCGATGTTGCCGGGATTGAGCCTGATCTTATCCGTACCCTGTCTGATCGCTTCCAAAGCGAAATCAGGGTTGAAATGGATATCACAGACTAAAGGGATGTGGATCTGTTTTTTGATTTCACCGACTGCTTTGGCATCTTCATTATCAAGAATGGCCACACGGATGATCTCGCAGCCTGCCTGCTCAAGTCCCAGGATCTGCTTTACGGTCGCTTCCACATCTTTGGTCTTGGTGTTGGTCATGGACTGGATGACGACCTTATTCTGGCCGCCGATCTGTACGCCACCGACCTTGATTGGTCTTGTATTTACTCTTTCCATATCTTCATTATAATGTCTTCTATATCTGTTTCTCCAGAGCTTTGATGACCTCATCGACCTTGCTTTGATCACCATCTTCAATGGCGCTTTTCACGCAGTTATCGATGTGATTCTTCAATATCAGACTGTTGGCTTTTTTTAACAGCGCTCTGGTGGCCATCAGCTGATCGGAGATATCCATGCAATAGCGGTCTTCATCGACCATATTGATGATGCCGTCGAGCTGTCCTTTGGCGATATTGAGATATTTTCTGATCTGCTTGTGATCCTTAACCATTGATTATCTCAGTTACTTCGTAGCCTGCATCTGTTATGGCTTTCGTGATATCTTCATCACTTAAAGCAGTATTGCTTAAAACAGCTTCACCATTTTCCAAAGAAACTTCAACATCAGCTCCTAAGGCTTTCAAGGCTTCTTTTACGTGTGCAACGCAGTGCTCGCACATCATTCCTTCGATTTTTACAGTTTTGTTCATCGTTGTGATAACCTCCTTTTTGACTGTATTTATTCTTAAGGCGTTGCTTAAGACAACGATCGAAGAGACTGACATCGTCATCGCTCCGATCATCGGATTCAAAGACAGATTTAATGATTTATAGAAAACGCCAGCCGCCAAAGGGATGAAGATGGCGTTATAGAACAGTGCCCAGAACAGGTTCTGTTTGATTATCCTCATTGTTTTAGCCGCCAGATCGATCATGAAAGAGACATCAAGGATCGAATTGGACATCAGCACGATGTCTGAACTGGCATATGCGACATCGGTGCCGCCACCTATCGCAAAGGAGACATCAGCGCTTGAAAGGGCGATCGCATCATTGACCCCATCACCGACCATGCCGATTTTTCCTTCCTGTTTCTTTTCGTTCACCAGTTTATTTTTATCCTGAGGAGTGACACTGAACAGGAACTCGTCGATCGAGAGTTTCTTGGCGATGCTTCTGGCTGTCAGCTCATTATCGCCTGTGCACATGATCGGAATGATATTTCTGTTTTTAAGTGAAGCGACAGCCTGCTTGGAACTTTCTTTCAGGACATCGGCGAGATAAACGATCCCTAGGAGTTTATCGTTTTTGCCGACACAGATAAAGGAATAGTTGTTTGTGCGCGCTTCGTTCAGGTCTTCTTCATTGACTTTTGTATATTTGTTCGCAAGCTTGAGATTACCCGCATAATATATATCTTTATTAATTTGGCCGATCAGACCTTCACCTGAGCGCTGTTCGAGCTTTTCAAATATGAGATCGCCATCAGGATAAGTTTCATTGATCGCTTTGGCGATCGGATGGTTGGAGCCTTTCTCTAAGGATGAGAGGACATTTATCAGTTCATCGTCATAGCTTGTGATATCGACGATCTCGAGCTTGTTTTTGGTGAGCGTGCCTGTTTTATCCAGAATCACATACTTCAGTTTTCCTGCCACTTCAAGTACTTCCGGGTTTTTGATCAAGACCCCGTTTCTCGCGGCATTCCCGCTTGCGACCATGACGGCGGCCGGGGTAGCCAGGCCTAAGGCACAAGGACAGGAGATGACTAATACCGACAGGGCAAAATTGAGTGCCTGTTCAAGATCCTTGTCGATGATCATCCAGACGATGAAGGTGATAAGCGAGATGGCCATGACCGCAAAGACGAAGTGATTGGCGATGCTGTCGGCAAATCTTTCGACCGGGATCTTGTTCATGGTGGCCTGCTTGGTCAGAGAGATTATCTTGGAAAGCGTGCTCTGTGCCGCGTTTTTAGTGATCCTTACTTCGATCTGTCCATTGATATTGACCGTACCGCCGATGACTTCATCATCGATCGTCTTGCTTTGCGGAAGCGATTCACCGGTTATCATCGATTCATCGAGGTTGCTGGAACCTTTGATGATCACGCCATCCTGAGGGATGGATTCGCCCGGTTTTACTAAGACGACATCGTTTTTCTTCAGTTCATCGATTGGAATGATTATTACTTCATCGTCTTTGATCAGATTAGCCTGCATCGGGATCAGTGTTGCCAGGCCTCTGATCGCTTTGGTCGTCTTTTTCTTGTTGCTTCCTTCGATGAACTTGCCGATCGATACAATGACCAGCACCATCGCCGCTGTCTCAAAATAAAGGGAATATTTCTCATTTCCCGTAAACAGCACATACAGTGAATAGATATAAGACACAAAAGAGGAGATGGATACCAGAGCATCCATATTCGGTCTTAGGGCCTTAAGCGATTTGAATCCGGAAATGTAATAATGCCTGTTCAGGATGATGATGATCGTACATAAGATCCATTGGATGTATTTGCCATAATGAGGGATATGAAGACCAAACATATGTCCCATGGAAAAATACATCAGGATGATTGTCAGAATGATCGAGATGATCATTAAGAGTTTCTCGCTGTCGATCTGTTCGTTTTTCTTGATGATCAGTTCATAGCCTGCATCTTTGACAGCTTCAGCCAGCTGATCTTCACTGACTTTGTTTTCATCGTATTCAACTGTGACCTCGTTTTCCAGCAGATTAACCTTGCCGGAACTTACGCCATCTAACTGTTTCAGGGCTTTTTCGACATTGCCTTTGCAGATAATGCAGGACATGCCTTTTACTTCATAAGTCTTTTCCATATATACCCCCCCTGGGTATTTTCATTTTAACATCTTCCCTCAGAACAATAAAGTATAATGATTATATGAGCTGTCCTTTATACATCAGAAGTGTATATTCACTCTTATCATCAATGATCATGATTCAAGAGGCGGTCAATGCCGGCAGAAAGTGCGGTTATAAGGCTTTGGGACTGGTAGACCGCAATGTTTTAGCTGGCGCGATGGCTTTCAAGAAGGCCTGCCAGAAGGCAGGCATCAAGCCTGTTTTTGGTCTGGAATTTGATATCAATGACAATGGGGAAGTTCACACGGTGCTGATGTATGCCAGAGATGATGAGGGCTTCAAAAATCTCATGGCTCTTTCGAGTTTTTTATGTGTGGAAAAAAAGGATGCGCTTGAATTGAGTGAACTGCATAAATACCGCTCGCACAATATCCTGTGTCTTTTATCAGATGACATGCCTTTAACGCTGGCTTTGGATCGAAAAGAAGATCTGGAAAAAGCTTATCAGCTGCAGATAGAAAAATATGGCGAACACATCATCGGCCTGATCGATCATGACAAGGCCATGAATGTCAATCGCGATGCGGTGTTAAGGCCATTTCTTAAGGCCCATAAAGCGACACTTATCGCACTAAACAGGACTTTCTATCTCAATCGTGATGACTATGAAGAATATGATGTCCTTAAATGCATCAGGGATAAGCGCGTCCTGAATGATAAGGATGTAGTCTCGGAAAGCGGCAGGTATTTCCTGAATAAAGAAGAATATGATCTGCTTTTTGAACAGGATGAACTGATCAATACCGAGATCCTCGCCAGCAGATGCAATGTCGAACTGAAGTATCAGACTTCACTTCCTTTATATGAAAACAGAAAGGGCATTCCTTCTAAGGATTATCTGATTTCTTTATGCAAAGAAGGTCTCAAGCGAAGACTTAAGGGGCAGGTAAGTGAAGCGTATAAAAAACGCCTGGATTATGAGCTTTCGGTAATCGTTAAGATGTCTTTTGAAGACTATTTTCTGATCGTCTATGATTTCATTCTGTTTGCCAAGAAAAACGGGATCATGGTCGGACCAGGCAGAGGATCGGCGGCCGGATCGCTTGTTTCCTATTGCCTTGGCATCACCGATATCGATCCTTTGAAATATGGACTGATCTTTGAAAGATTCCTCAATCCGGAGAGAATCTCGATGCCGGATATCGATACGGACTTTCCTGATGATCGCCGTGATGAAGTCATAAGCTATGTCCGTGACCGCTATGGCTATGATCATGTGGGACATATCATCACCTATGGCACCCTTAAAGCTAAGCAGGTTTTAAGGGACGTAGGCAGGGTTTTGGATTATCCCGTAAGAGAAGTCGATGCGATATGTAAAATGATCCCTAATGCCCTGGATATGGATTTAGAGAAGGCTTATAATACGGTGCCGCTCTTTGCTCAGAAGATCGAATCGGAACAGCGCTACCGCAAGCTGTATAAGATCGCCAGGAAGCTTGAATTCTTCCCGCGTCATGAATCAACTCATGCCGCCGGTATCGTCATGTCCAAGAAGAATCTGCGCGA
>CADCOR010000231.1 GCA_902803055.1 uncultured Erysipelotrichaceae bacterium | reverse complement strand
GTTTTCTTTGAAACGGAATTGATTGAATCATCAGTTGTCAATGATCCTAATAATAATTGTAAAAGATTCATTATACGTCTCCTTATCTGTATTTATTTTAAAACAAAATATAGTGAATGTGATAATATTTAGCTATGTTCAGATTATTGAGAAAATATACAAAAGATGGATGGTGGGCTGCTTTTTTAGGGCCCATGCTTACAATCTTTGAAGTAATAGTTGATGCCTTAATTCCGCTTGTCATGTCTGATATCATCGATAAGGGTATCTATGAGCTTGGCGGCGATATGAAATACATCCTCCAACGGGGCATTTACATGGTCTTGTTGGCTTTGCTGGGAGCGATGTTCGGCGCTTTATCAGGCCTGTGTTCATCGATTTCTTCGACGCGTTTTGTGCGCAATATCCGTTCGGCGATGTTCTCCAAGATCCAGGAATACAGTTTTGAAAATATCGAGAAATTCCCGGTTCCAACGGTGGTCATGCGTCTTACCACGGATATGCGGATGATGCGTATGGCTTATGTCTCGATCGTCAGGATGCTGATAAGGGCACCATTCAACCTGATCATTTCAGCTTACTTTGTCTTTACGCTTAACAGCTCCATGGCGGGTATTTTCGGAATTGCCATTCCGGTCTTGGGTGCCGGTCTGATGATCATCTATGCCAAAGCCCATCCGCGCTTTCGGGCAATGATGCTGCGCTTTGATGCGATGAATGCCAATCTGGAAGAAAATATCGAAGGCATCAGAGTCGTCAAGACTTTTGTGCGTGAAGATCATGAAAACGATAAATTTGAAAATTCTTCTTCGCTAGTGACCAAGGCTCAGCGCTTTGCGGAAAATATTGTCATCATTGACCGTCCTTTCTTTGAACTGGTCATGTATGCCTGCATGATTGCGATCGCCTGGTTTGGCGGCAAGGATGTCATCGCTGGAACAATGACGACCGGCAATTTCATGGCTTATCTTTCCTACATCAGAGCGATCTTATTTGCCTTATTGATGGTATCGACTGTCTTCTTGCAGATCATCATGGCTCAGTCTTCGGTTGATCGTGCCAATGAGATCCTGGATGAAGTTCCGACTGTCAATGATGATAAGGCCGATCCAGATCTGCAGGTCGAAGATGGTTCGATCGAATTCCGCGATGTCTCTTTCAAATATGCCGCGGAAGGTGAGAAATATGTTTTATCGGATATCGATCTCAAGATCGCTCCGGGCGAGCTTATCGGTATCTTGGGTCCGACTGGCGCTTCCAAGACCACGCTCGTGCAGCTCATTCCGCGTCTTTATGATGTCAATAAGGGCGAAGTTCTGGTCAGCGGCCACAATGTCAAAGAATACAAACTGAAGAATCTGCGCGACGCCGTGGCAATGGTCTTGCAGAAAAATACTTTATTCTCAGGTACGATTGAAGAAAATATGCGCTGGGGCAATCCTGAGGCAACCCATGAGCAGATCGTGGAAGCCTGCAAGTATGCCCAGGCTGATGATTTCATCATGAATATGCCTAAACAATACGAGACTGATCTCGGCCAGGGAGGTGTCAATGTTTCCGGCGGTCAGAAGCAGCGTCTTTGTATTGCCCGAGCTTTGCTTAAACACCCGAAGATCATCATCCTTGATGATTCGACAAGTGCTGTCGATACCGATACCGATCATCGCATTCAGCTGGCTTTGAAAGAAAAGCTGGGCGGCATGACAACGATCATCATTGCCCAGCGTGTCGCATCGATCAAGGAAGCCAACCGCATTATTATCATGAATGACGGGAAGATCGAAGACATCGGCAATCACGATGAACTTATGAAGAGAAACGAAATGTATCGCGATCTTTACAATACGCAGATGGAAGGAAGTTTGGAATAATGGCAGATACAGGATACAGACAGCTTCGCACTTCGAGAGCCAATGATGTCCTGGGTACAATTGCCCGGACTTTCTCCTACATCAGCAAGCACTTCCGTTATCGCTTTATTCTGGCGATCATTTTCACGATCCTTTCTTCTTTAGCGACAGTCATCAGTTCCTACATGTTTACGCCGATCATCAACAATCACATTGTTCCTTATATCGGTGTTGAGAATCCGGATATGAGCGGCTTTATCCGCATGCTGTGGCTCATGGTTGCGATCTATGCGAGCGGCATGCTTTCATCATATGCTTTCTCGAAACTGATCTCGATCGTTTCGACCGGGGTGCTCAATTACATGCGTCAGGATCTGTTCAGAGTCATGGAGAAACTGCCGGTCAAATTCTTTGATACCAGAACACATGGTGAAGTGATGAACTACTACACCAATGATATCGATACGATCAGGCCGATGATTGCTGATGGCTTCCCAACTCTGATCCAGACCACGATCACGCTGTTAGGCTGCTTTGGCTTTATGTTCTCTTTGAATGTGCCGCTTACGCTTATAGTCTTAGCATCTTTTACAGTAATGATGTGCATTACCTATTTCCTGGCTCACGGTTCAAGAAAGACCTTTGCGGGTTTGCAGCGTCAGGTCTCCAACATCAATGGCTATGCGCAAGAGATGTTCTCCGGCCAGAAGGTCATCAAGGTCTTCAACCATGAGGAAGAGACGATCAAAGGCTTTGAAGAATTCAATAAACAGCTCTATAAATATTCCGTCAAGACCAATGCTTATGCTTCGATGCTGATGCCGATCAATGCCAATCTGGCTTATATCACTTATGCGATCGTAGCCGTCTTTGGCGGTCAGATGTGCATCAATGGCACGATGAGAATCGGTGATCTGGCTTCATTCCTTCTGTTTGTCAGACAGTTTGCCGGACCGATCTCCAACCTTTCACAGCAGTTCAATGGCATCATGATGTCCTTGGCCGGTGCTGAAAGAGTCTTTGATATGATGGCTTTAGAACCGGAACTTGATTACGGTATCATTCAGCTGGTCAATGTCAAAGAAGATACGGAGGAACTGAT
>CADCOR010000230.1 GCA_902803055.1 uncultured Erysipelotrichaceae bacterium | reverse complement strand
GGCTATTCCAATGCCCAGATCATCGGCAAATATGTATCCTATGCCTTACTGGCTTCACTCAGTGGCGGCATTCTGGGTGTTATTGTCGGAGAACTGCTTTTCCCGACGGTCATCTACAACACCTGGAGAATGATGTACGATTTCCCACCGATCAAATTCCTGTTCCCGATCAGAAATCTGCTGATCTCAATCGGTTCTTTCTCGATTCTGATGTGCGGCTTAACAGCTAATGTCGTCAGAGAAAGAGTAAAGGATGTTCCGGCAACACTGATGAGGCCTCTGGCTCCAAAAAAAGGCAAGGAAGTCATGATCGAAAAGATTCCATTTATATGGAATGCCCTGTCTTTTACATCCAAGATCACAGCTCGAAATATCTTCCGCTATAAATCCCGTTTCCTGATGACGATTGCCGGTATCGCCGGCTGTACAGCATTATTGATCATGGGCTTTGGCATCAAGGATTCTGTTAATGATGTATTAGGCATTCAGTACGGCAAGATATACAATTACGACTTCACGATTTCATTATCAGGTTCTGATCATGTCGAAGAATACAAGACCTCTTTAAACAGCTATCCCGATGTTGAAGATGTAACATCATATATGGACTATACAACAAGAGCCTATCTGTCAACAGGTGAAAAAACTGCGCAGATGGTTGTAATCGATGCTCGTGATATTGACGATACTTTCTCATTAAGAGAAACAGACAAAAAGACGCCGATCAGGCTGAACAATGATGGAGTCGTTGTTTCTGAACTGTTTGCGAAAAACAATCATCTTAAGGTTGGCGATATTATCACCATTGAATCAAAGAACAGGATCAAAGGTGAAGTAAAGATCTCCAATATCTGCGAAATGTATTTCCAGCATTTTATTTTCATATCCGATGTATTGTATGAAAATACTTTTGATGAAACAGTAAAAGATACCGTATTGGCGATCAGTTCTGATAATCAGGAGCTGGTTCAGGCCAAGGCGGCTGGTTTTGAAGATTTCCTGTCGATGACAAATATGATAGCCATTATGAAAGAATTCAATACGATGATTCAGGCGCTGAACCTCATCATTCTGGTCATCATTCTCGTTGCCGGATCTTTAGCCTTTGTCGTACTGGTCAATCTTACACAGGTCAATATCTCGGAAAGAGTCAGGGAAATTGCGACTTTGAAGGTTTTAGGCTTCAATGATCATGAAGTGAATATGTATATCTTCAAGGAGATAATGCTGCTGTCTCTGATCGGCTGTATTGTCGGCATTCCGATCGGTATCATCGAACACAGATTCATCATGAATGTTCTGACGATGGAAATGATCATGTTTGGCAGAACTGTAAATCTGTCTTCATTCGTCTTCTCTATCCTTATAACAATAATCTTTACGATCATCGTTCTGTCTTTCATGCGAAAACCGCTGCAGAAGGTCGATATGGTCGAATCGCTGAAGAGTGTTGAATAATAATTATTCATATAAAAAGCTTAAGATGCCAAAACCGGTCTCTTAAGCTTTTTAAGTAATAAAGATCCAGAGAAGACTCTAAAAAAAAGAGCCCGTGCTGACGCATACGGGCATATGGTCATGGGGCTTGCACCCCATGATTTAGGTGCCTACCTTTTCGGGTGGGCATTTGGTGGCCTTTCACCCGAGGGATCAGACCATTATTTATTATGGCATATTCTGAAACATTGTCAACAGTGTTAGTCGAATTGTTCTTTGGCCTTTGGAAAAGATCAGCGGATAAAGCTGTTACATGATGTTTATTATTCCAAAATGATCGGGTATCTGCACGATCTATCTGATTTAACTCATAAAGTTCAGGGTGTATTTTACTGCTGCTATTGAGCATTTTATGATCAGGTACATCTATGAATGATCATTAAGATATATGATCATGGCCATTCAGCGGGATATTTCTGGGTGATGTTTTAAATAATGATGAGTTATTTTTTATAGATTTCTGTTAAGATTATATTGAAGAGAGGTTTATGCATGGACGCTAGTGAAGTTCCTTTATCGTGTAACATTATCGGGCGGCTCTTGCTGAGATCTTTTCATTGATGCAGTCATGAAAGCCGCCTGTACAGGAGGCTTTTTATATGGGAAAAAACAGAAATATAAACACTGACACTGTCGAAGAAAAGCTGACGGATTTTTCTAAAAAATCTGCAGCTGATGTCTTTGCTTTTTTTGATGTCAGCAATGACGGCTTGAGCGGTGAACAGATCGAAGCCGGAAAAGAAAAATACGGTCCTAATATCATCAAGACCGGCAATGAGAATTCAATATTCACGAGATTGAGAGATGCGATCATCAATCCTTTCAATCTGGTCCTTCTGGCGGTCGTCGTCGTCAGCTATTTCACAGACGTGGTGCTCGCTGATGATCCATCTTATGCAACGATCGTGATGCTTATAATCATTGTCGCTATCTCTTCGATCACTTCCTTCGTGCAGGCTCAAAAGTCCGATGCGGCAGCAAAAGCTTTACAGGAAATGATCGTCACCAAAGTCAATGTCATCAGACAGGGCATGAAGATGCAGATCAGCATCGAAGACTGTGTTCCTGGCGATCTGGTAATACTTGGCTCTGGTGATCTGATCCCAGGTGATGTGCGATTTATTGAAACCAAGGACCTGTTCGTTGATCAGGCTCAGCTGACCGGCGAATCAAATCCGGTTGAAAAATATGCGGATTATCGCGAAGCGGAAGATATCACCGATCTCTCTAACATCGGATTCATGGGCTGCGATATCGTTTCCGGTTCTGCCAGGGCAATCGTAATTTCCACTGGCAACCAGACTTATTTTGGAAATATGTCCAAGACTCTGGAGACACAGAACGAAAAGAGTGTCTTCGATAAGAATATGGAATCGATCACTTCGCTGCTGATCAGATTCATGCTGGTAATGGTGCCGGTTATTTTTGCCGCCAACTATTTTACCAAACACGATCTGCTGGGCTCAGCGATCTTTGCCGTTACTATTGCGGTCGGTCTGATGCCGGAGATGCTGCCGGTTATGATCACTTCTTCTTTGGCCAAGGGCGCTATCTCGATGTCCAAGAAAAAGACGATCGTCAAACAGCTAGGCTCTATTCAGACCTTTGGCGAAATGGATATTCTCTGTACAGACAAGACCGGTACACTCACTCAGGATGAGATCGTCTTAGAAAAATATATGGATGCGCAAGGTCGAGAGGATATCAGAATCTTAAGACATGCCTTCCTCAACAGCTATTTCCAGACTGGTTTGAAAAACCTGATGGACAGAGCGATCATTGCCCGTGGTGAAAAAGAAGGACTTGATTATCTCAAGAAGTCTTATGTCAGAGAAGATGAGATCCCATTTGACTTCGCAAGAAGAAAGATGTCTGTCGTTTTGCGTGACCGCAAGTTGAAAAGACAATTGATCACTAAAGGTGCAGTCGATGAGATCATCGCCAACTGTGCTTTTGTCGAAGTTGACGGTGAAGTCAAACCGATGGATGAAGAACTGATGAAGAATGCCTATCGGATCTCAGAAGAAAACAGTGAAGAAGGCATCAGAGTCATTGCGGTCGCTCAGAAAAACGAAATTCCTGATATTGATGAGTTCTCAACAGAAGATGAAAAAGACATGGTGCTGCTAGGCTTTATCGGTTTCCTTGATCCGCCTAAAGAATCATCCAAGACAGCGATTGAAGCTTTAGCCAAAAACGGCATCAAGACCGTAGTTCTGACTGGTGACTCCAAGGCGGTTGCGATCAACATCTGCAAACGCATTGGCATTGATGCGAGCAACGCCTATTCAGGCTCTGATGTAGAGATGATGAATGATGGTCAGTTAAAGAGTGTCTGCAAGAAAGCTCAGATCTTTGCGAAACTTAATCCTCTGCAGAAGAAACGCATCGTCGAGACCTATCAGGATCTTGGCCATGTCGTCGGATACATGGGTGATGGCATCAATGATGCTCCGCCGCTAAAACAGGCTGATGTCGGCATTTCGGTAGATACCGCTGTTGATATTGCCAAGGAAGTCGCAAACATCATCCTGTTAGAGAAAGACCTGAACGTTCTTGATGAGGGTGTCATTGAAGGCCGCAAGATCTTTGCGAATATGAACAAATATCTCAAGATGGCGATCTCCGGCAATTTCGGAAACATGATCTCAGTTCTTATCGCTTCCTTGACATTGCCATTCCTGCCATTGAAGCCTGTACATATTCTGGTACAGAATATTCTGAATGATTTCGCTCAGCTTGGCATGCCATATGATAATGTGGAACAGGAATACATTGAGAAACCGATGAAATGGGATACGGACTCACTCAAGAGCTTCATGTTCTATTTTGGTCTTACCTCAACGGTTCTCGATCTGCTGTGCTTTGCTGTACTGTGGTTTATCTTCAAATATGACACGGTTGAAAAAGCGGAGTTCTTCCAGTGCGGATGGTTCATGTTCGGTGTTATCTCACAGACCATGGTTATTCATACGATCAGAACTCACCGTCTGCCATTCATCAACAGCAGAGCCGGCTATCAGCTGCTCTTATCGACGACAGCTGTCGTTATTCTGACACTGGTTATCGGCTTGACTGATCTTGCTTATGTTCTCGATATGAAACCATTGCCGCCTTCATATCTGGTCTGGCTCGCAATACTCTTGCTTATTTATCTGCTGTTGGCGCAGCTGATGAAAAACATATACATCAAAAAATTCAAAAAATGGATCTAGGAGGGGGCAGACATGGAAAACAAGACTGTTGAAGAAAATATTGAGGAAAGAAATTATACCCAGGAAATATTTGATCTGATCCGCAAGACCAAAAATTCAAAACTGCTGGCTCAGACCCTGACTAATTATCACGATAATGATATCGCAGACGCTCTGACTTATCTTTCTCCGGAAGAAAGAAAGAGACTGTATAAAGCGATCGGTATCGAAGCCACTTCCCGCATCTTCGCCTATCTTGATGAAGACGTTGATAAATATTTTGCCGAACTGGAAGCAGAAAAGGCCGCCGATATCCTGGAAGAAATGGATGCCGACGATGCGATCGATATCCTGGAAGAACTGGATAAGAAGAAAGCTGAAGAGATCATTAATCTGATCGAACCGGAATCCAAGAACGATATCCAGCTTATCAAATCATATAAAGATAATGAGTTTGGTTCTCTGATGACGACCAACTTCATCACCCTGGATTATGGCATCGGCATCAAGAAAATGATTGAGCAGCTGATTGAAAAAGCGGAAGAAAACGACAACATTGAAACGCTCTACATCCTTAAAGACAATAAGTTCTATGGCGCTTTGACTCTAAGAGATCTGCTGATCACCAAGAAAGATGAAGACCTCGATGACAAGATCATCCTGTCCTACCCGTTTGTCTATGACAGAGAAGAGATTACCGACGCTGCTATTGATACACTGGCAGACTATTCCGAAGATTCGATCCCGGTATTAAACAAAGAAAACAATCAGATCGTCGGTGTCATCACTTCGGGAGATATCGTTGAACTCATCAATGAGGAAGAAGAGGAAACAGAAAAGAAGGCAGAGACTTCCGCAAAGAAGTTCAACTGGTATCAGCTTGCCGCCTTTGGCTTGCTGCTGCTGCTCGCTGTCGGCATGCTGCTGGGAGCAGGCAAAGAGTATATCTATCTGGAACTTGCTGTAGTTGCCCTGGC
>CADCOR010000229.1 GCA_902803055.1 uncultured Erysipelotrichaceae bacterium | reverse complement strand
ATCATCAAACTGTTCAACAAGGATGCTTTTGATCTGATCGGTCTGGATTATCTCAATAAGAATCTGCCTTTCCATTGCATTGTCGCTTCTGTCCATAATAATGAAACGGCCAAGGGTTTATTCGGAGTCAAGCAGCTCAACAACGCGCTGATCTATATCGGCAACCAGATGATCCGCCGTTTCCCGGGCTATTATGTCTTTTACTTCGGCAATGGCAATTTCCTGCTTTTGAAAAGAGGCAAGATCGCTGAAGACAGCCAATACTCGATCGAATCCTGGGAAGACACATTCAAACGCATGCAGGACATAAACTATGAAGACGTCTCGCTGTATCTGAACATGATGATCCTGCCTTTTGATCTGATGCAGAAAAACATCTTCCAGATCGATGAACTGATCGATTTCACTTTCCTTCACAGCTATGTGGAAAATCAGAAAGGCAGCTTCGTTGTCACACAGCCGATGCTTGATGCCTTGCATAGAGGCAAGGACATCGAAGCAGCCTTAAGTATGGCTCTGGAGAATCACACCCTCCAGGCTTATTTCCAGCCGATCTACTCCACAGAAAAGAAAAGGATCGTCGGTGTGGAAACGCTGGCCCGTCTCATCGATCCGAAACTGGGCTACATCCCGCCTGATGAGTTCATCGGCATTGCGGAAAGAGATGGCTACATCATGGAACTGGGCAGACAGATCTTTGAACTGGCCTGCATCTTCTGCCGCAAACAGAAACTCATGGATAAAGGCATCGAGTTCATCAACGTCAACCTTTCACCGATCCAGTGCCTCAACGAACAGCTTTCTGTTGAACTCTCTGCGATCGCTGATCGGCATGGCATTCCTTTGAGCGTCTTTGATTTTGAGATCACCGAATCAGCCGCTGATGACTATGAAACAATACAACGGCAGATGCTGCTGCTGCAGCAGAAGGGTGCAGTCATCTCCCTGGATGACTTCGGTACCGGTACTTCCAATCTGACCAGACTGATGAAACTGCCGATCCATGTCGTCAAACTGGATATGGATATCACCCATTCCTATTTCCGAGGTGAAGCTGAGTTCCTGCCTGATCTGATCAAGATGTTCCAGAACTCGCAAATGAAGATCGTTGTTGAAGGTGTGGAGACAGTACAGATGAAGGAAAAGCTCAGCGACCTGAAATGCGATTATCTCCAGGGCTTCTACTTCTCCAAGGCTTTGCCGCCGGAAGAATTCATGAAATATTTCAAAGCTCAGAAACAGGAATGATTTCCTGTTTTTTTGTCGGTCAATGAGTTTTTCACCTTTTCTTTGTCTTAATCCATTAAAATGAAATTATGAAAAAGAAAATACTGATCCCCTGCTTCGGAGCAAATCTGAGTAATTATGAAAATGCTCTGCAGAAACTCGGTGCTGACTATGAGATCACCGATAAGCTTATACCAATCACTGATTTTGATGGCCTGCTGCTGCCGGGCGGAGCAGATATCGACCCCATCTATTATCATCAGGAAATAAACGGTTCCTACACCAAAGGCATGGACCGCCGGCTTGATAAGCTGCAGTTAAGTTTTCTTGACCAGTTTGTCAGAGCGAAAAAGCCCGTCTTTGGGATCTGCCGCGGTCATCAGCTGATCAATGTCTATTTTAAGGGCACCCTCATTCAGCATCTGAGCAACGCCGCTGAACATTCAAAACCGGGATTTTCCGAAGATCTCATCAATGAAGTTTATCCGGTCGATGACAATATCTTCAGGCAGATATATGGCGAAAGATTTTTCGTCAATTCCTCACACCATCAGGCGGTCGACAGAATAGGTGAAGGTCTTAAAGTCTGCTTAAGATGCAGCGATGGTACGATCGAAGCCATGGCACATGAAAGCCTGCCGATCCTGTCTGTGCAGTTTCATCCGGAAAGGATGTGCTATGACTTTAAACGTGATGATACGATCGACGGCTCTAAAATAATAGCTTACTATCTAAACGAAATGATCAGAGACTGACTCTGCAGGAAAGGAAACAACATGAGAAAAGAAAAGATCAATGTATTTGACTATGCCAACGAGATAAACAGCGTCTTAAGACCGGGCATTCTGCTTAACACCAACGGTGACAAGTTCAATTCCATGGTCATCGGCTGGGGACATCTTGGCATCATCTGGGGCATGGAG
The DNA here is from genome assembly GCA_902803055.1 of uncultured Erysipelotrichaceae bacterium. Taxonomy (GTDB): domain Bacteria; phylum Bacillota_I; class Bacilli_A; order Erysipelotrichales; family Erysipelotrichaceae; genus Colivicinus. Next base: position 4,698 of record CADCOR010000229.1, on the reverse strand, counting down.
ACCTTTACGGTCTATGTCAGACAATCACGCTACACCAAGGCACAGATCGATAAGACCAAAGAATTTACCCTTTCAGTTCCGTTAGATAAAAAGTTTGATAAAGAGATCATCAGAGTCTGTGGAAGTCTTTCCGGCAACGATATAAACAAAGCTGACTATGTCACGCTGGTTGAACCGCAGACAAATCATACACCGGGCATCAAGGAATATCCTTTGACGATCGAATGTGAACTGCTCTACGCTCAGGATCAGGTCCTTGAAAAGATGCCTGAATCCGTAATTGAACGCTACTATTCCGATGAAGAAGATGTCGGCAACTTCCACACCGCCTATATCGGCAGGATCGTTGATGCCTATATCATCAAAGAAGACTAAATGATGCAGGACATCTATCATCGCGTCAGTATCCGCAAATATCAAAACCGACCCGTCGAAAAAGAAAAGACCATGGCGATCTTAAGAGCAGCGATGCAGGCACCATCGGCCGGCAATCAGCAGCCCTGGGAATTCTATGTCATCAGCGACAGAAAGATCCTCGAGGAACTCTCCAAGGTATCGCAATATGCCGGCTGCACCAAGGATGCGCCGATCGCTATTGTCTCTGCCTATCGCACTGATTGCTGGATCGAAGCTTATGCACCGATCGATCTGGCCATTGCCATGGAAAACCTGTGGCTGGAAACTGATGCCCAGGGACTCGGCGGAGTATGGCTGGGTATTGCTCCATTAGAAGACCGCATGAAAATGGTCGAAAAAATTCTTGATATGCCGGAAGGTTTAAGAGCTTATGCGATCTTCCCGTATGGCTATCCGGCTGAAGAAAGAAAACAGCAGGATCGCTTTGATGAAAGCCGCATTCATTTTATTGATTAACGATATAGCGAGGTAACACAAATGAACACAACACTGCTAATCCTGATGATCCTGTGTCTGCTGCTGGCTGGCTTCTTCTTAAAAGCTGAACACGAACAGAAATATGTCCTGGCTGTAATACTGAAAGGACTGGCCTCCTTGATGTTTGTGATCATGGGCTATCTGGCCTATACCAGAGTCAACAGCATCTTCAACAAGATCTTCTATTATGGACTGATCTTCGGCATGATCGGTGATATCCTGCTCAACCTGCGCTTCGTCTTTGCCAAACAGGGACAGAAGATCTTCTTGGTCGGTATCCTCTTCTTCCTGATCGGACATCTGTTTTATCTCTATGGACTGCTAAAACAGGCAAGACATGTCTGGGTATGGTATTGCATCATTGCCGGAGCATTGGCTGCCGCTGCCTTGCTTGGATATATCTTCAAGACGATGGAGATCAAGAAAGCCTTCAAGATCTTCGGTATCTTCTATCTGGGTGCCGTCTTCATCATGTGTGCACTCGCGATCGGCATGGCTATCTTCATGCCAGGCAAAAGAAGACTGGTCTACTGCATCGGTGCCATTCTGTTTACAGCTTCCGATGTCATCCTGATCTTCAATACCTTTTCCGGTACAACGAAGTATTCACTGCGGAAGGCCAATATCTTCCTGTACTATCTCGGGCAGCTGCTTATTGCCTATTCACTCTTTTTATAAACAACATCACGGCGGGAATCATTCCCGCCGTTTATATTTTTTATTTTGATATTTTAATTATTCCGGTATCAGATCGATCAGCTCATATTCGCACACTGACTCATTCCGGAAAGGATAGTACCAGCCGGTGATACCCGGACTGACAAAGAGAATCGTATCATTGATCTTATACTCACCTACCACATTGAGTTTCGCCAGCGTATAAACTAGGCGCAAAGGGATGAACTGTCCGGCATGCGTATGGCCTGACAGCTGCAGATCAGCTTTCATGGCGGCGATCTCATCATTGTGATATGGAGAGTGATCGACACAGATCAGATATTCTTCTGAAGGAACTTTACTGAGCTTATCCAAAGGCAGGCGTCCTTCATTTGATTCATCTTCTCTGCCCAGGATCGCAACATCATCAAGGATGACGTGATTATCTTTCAGGATCGTTATGTCATTATTCACAATGGCATCCTCAAGTTCCTGCTCCGTGTATTTCCTGCCTCCCAGGTAATCACCGCGTATCTGCCGGTCATGATTGCCATAAATGTAATAGACCGGGGCGTCCAAAGCGCCAATCTGATTAAAGAGCCATTCCATCTGCTGCTTAGTAGTGTGTTCGTCAGTGATATCTCCGCCCAGCAGAACAAATTCCGGCTTCAAAGCATTGATCCGCGCCAGCGCTTCTTCAACAGTCTTCTGGCCTTGCGCTGAACCATAATGCAGATCGGAAAAGAAGACAAAGCGATGTCTGTTTTTAAGCTTGCTGCTGGTATAGCTCAGCTCCTTCTGTCTGATGATCTGTGAATTGATCGTGCCATACAGAAAGATGGACAGCGTGGCGATGATCGAGATGGCAAGCCTGAGCTTCATGGATCCGCCTTTTGAAAAAACTGAAACAAAGATCATGATCAGATCGCAAAGGCAGTCCCCCAGCAAGGCGACATATAGTCCGGCCAGCAGATCGCCATACTTCCATAAGAAAGGTGAAGCATAGGCAATCAGTAAAAAAGCCAGGGCCGAAGCCGCTGAAGCTTTTATGATGAGAATGATGATCTTAAGCCAGATGTTCGTGTTTTTAAAAATCAGGCAATTAAAAAGATAGACCAGAAGAAATCCCGATAAAACAAACAATGTCCATTCTACTAAGCGCTGTGTATTCATACTATTTTATCTCCCCTTATATGCTGAGATGATTGTTTTCACTGATGAATGCGATAAACTCGTTTTCCGGCAGCGGTTTTGAATAATAGTAGCCCTGAATATATTCACAGGAAAGCTGTTTGAGTATATCGACCGCATTCTGGGTTTCTGCACCTTCCACGACCAGTTTCTTATTGATACCCTGGAACATCTTGACGGTATTCTTGATGATCACATTGCCTTCATCCGTAAAGATGTCATCGACCAGGCTCTTGTCGATCTTGATGATGTTCAGCGGCAGTTTGCGCACGCGCTGGATACTGGAGTATCCGGTGCCGTAGTCATCAAGTGAGAGTGTATAGCCCATTTCGGAAAGCTTGGTCAGATTTCTTTCCATGATCGCACTCATGGAACCGGTCAAAGATTCCGTGATCTCAAAGTTGACCTGATCCGGATGAATTTTATACTTCTTCTGCAGTTCCATGACGATGTCCGGGAAATCCTGCTGCAGACATTGGGCAACGGAAAGATTGATGTCGATCCAGGACAAGCCCAGTTTTTCCAAATCATGATTTGAGATGAAACGGAATACTGTTTCCACGATCTTGAAGCCCAAAGGAATGATCATGCCATTTCTTTCGGCAGCCGGAATGAAGATATCCGGCGGGATCAGACCGAAATCCTTATCGATGATCCTGGCCAGCGCTTCCGCTGAACAGAACCTGTGATCCTTTACGTTGTAGATCGGCTGATAGTACATCTGCAGGCTGTCCTCATTGATCGCCGTATCCAGAATATCAACGATATTGCTGTGGATCTCAAAATCACGAAGTTTGACGATATCGGCAGCTTGGACGAATTTCTGTGAATAAGGAATGAAACTGGTAAAGCGATGACAGAGGTTGATGATCTCATCTTCATCAGAGAGATCAGCAGGTATTCTTAACAGGCAGGTCTGAACATCAAGCCACTTATCAACCTTCAGCCTGTTTTTCAGATAATCATTGGTAAAGCTGATACAGGACTTGAGCAGGATATCCACATCTTTTTCCTTTCCGGAAAAAAACAGATAGAGATTATCCGGTTGTTCATAGAAGACTTCATAATTGGCACCAAGTTCCGTAAAGAAACTGCGTATTCCTTCTAAAGTCTCCGATACAAACATGTAGTATTCATCATCGCCGAGGTAGATCCTGTTCTCGTTGGCATAGTTCATATGAATGACAGCCAGATTGATGTTGTCTTTAGAGATCAGCGTATTGCGAAGTGAACGCTGGAATGTGTTGTAGTTGAGCACACCGACTCTGGAATCAATGTTTTCTTCCGGCCTCATGACCATCAGCATGACGATCAGCAGACCAATCGCTGTCGAGAACATCTCGACCATCAGCATCGGTTTTGTCATCTGAATGCCGACCGCGATAAAGGTCAGAACATAAACCGAGATAAGTGCGGCAAACTGCTTGCGATCCATGAACTTACGGCAATACAGGCAATAAAGCATTCCAGCCACGCCATAGAGCATCGCTACCAGATAGAATACGATCAGCAATGGTCCCCGGTTATAGCCTTCGTTCACCGTGACCGTAAAGACGGAACCAGTGAAGAAGTTTGTCAGAAGCATGATGCAGACAATGGCGTTTGGTGCCCAGATAAGGAAGCGGCCAAGCTTTGTCCTGATCAGATAATCCGTCCTGGTGATCGCAAAGATAAAGATGAGATAGATAACCATGCCGGCATTGCGCAGAAGCTTATAGCTGAAAGAAACGATATAGGCAAAGATCACTTCGCTCTGGCTAAGCGGTAAAGGATTGACCAGAAACTCCATCACGATATCCAGGATCGCACAGATCAAAGATGTGATGTTCATGATATAGAACATCTTAAAAACCGGGAAGCGGGCTATCTTCCGTGAGAAGTAGGTATACAGGATCAGCAGGTATACCGGTATTGAACACAGATCAAAATAGAAATTCTTCATATTCTATATTTCTT
>CADCOR010000228.1 GCA_902803055.1 uncultured Erysipelotrichaceae bacterium | reverse complement strand
TTCTTCAAGATAATAGATCGCCCCATAGCCGGTCGCTTCCGGTCTGATTAGAGATCCTCCATATGACAGGCTCTTGCCGGTGAGCACTCCGTTTTCAAAAGTTCCTTTGAGCCGCCGATACTGGCCAAACAGATAACCGATCTCCCTTTGACCGACTCCCATGTCACCGGCCGGTACATCGGTATCCGGACCGATGAAACGGTATAAGGCACTCATATAGCTCTGACAGAAACGCATGATCTCTTTCTCGCTCTTGCCGGCAGGATCGAAATCACTTCCGCCCTTGCCGCCGCCGATCGGCAGACCGGTCAGGGCATTCTTGAAGGTCTGTTCAAAGCCTAAAAATTTGATGATGCTTTCGTTGATGTTTTTCTGAAAACGCAGACCGCCTTTATAAGGACCGATTGCTCCATTGAACTGACAGCGGTAGCCGACATTGGTCTGCACTCTGCCCTGATCGTCGCTCCATACGACCCGGAACCTGAACATCCTTTCCGGTTCAGCCATGCGTCTTAACAGGTCAGCTTCTTCGTATTCCGGATGAGCTTCAAGCAGAGGTCTTACCGAATTGAAAACCTCTTCCACACTCTGCACGAATTCCGGCTGCTGATTATACTTTTCTCTGATCTCAGCGATCACTTCATCGACATACATAAAACATAATCTCCTCGTCTTCATTATACTGTCGTTTGCTTATTGATTGACCAAAAAAAGAGGAAGTTCAAGACCTTGTCTGCTGCATCCTCTTTGATATGAATATAATTGTTAACTGATATCAGATCCTGTCTTATTTGGACACGACCCTGCTTAAGAAGAACTGTTCTTTTTCTTCAGTATCTAGAACGGTGACCGGTTTGACCTGGGAGAGCGAAGCTCCCTTGCTGATCATCAGCTGCTTCCATTCTTCATTCGTGCCTTTTTTTAGATTTCTGATCTCCATGTTGCCCAGCAGTTTATATGCGAACATATCGGCATAACGCGGATTTTCTTTCTTCAGTTCTTCAGTGGCAAATTCGCTGTACTCCCGCAGATCAAGACCCTGATCGTTTTCCAGCAGCAGGATATAACGGGTCGGGAATTCGTTGGTATTGATAGACACAGCCCAATTCAGATTTCCACAGCCGGCCTTCTCCCTGATCCTTTCAACAACCGCCGTCATATGATCTTCGGTCGTTTTTTCACCGGTGACGGAAAGCAGATGCCCTTTGCGGTAAGAGAAGAGGATGTAAGGACATTCATTCATGTAACTGTCTACTTTGATGACATCGCCGCAATGATAGCGGTAAAGCCCCGCCTGATTGGTGATGATGATCTCGTATTCCTTTCCTGGTTCCAGTTCATCGATCGTACAGATCTTCGTTTCATCATCCTGAGGGATGAATTCATAGAAACAGCTGTTGACGATCAGCAGTCTCTTCTCGCTTTCCAGCGCATCAGCTGTAGCGAACAGTCCTTCGGAAGCGCCATAGATCAGATAATCGATAGGTACATCACCGGCATACGTTCTGATATCTTTGGTAAAAGGAGCGAAGATACCGTTACCGATCGTGCAGATGACAGCCATATTCGGCCAGATCCTTCTGATGATCGTATCATCAAAGCCTTTTTCAAATTCTTTCCTCAGCTCATTGGCTCGTTGAGGATTTGGTCTGATGACCTTCATAAGTTTCGCTCTGGTCGCTTCATCCGTCATCGAGATCTCACTGATTGTTCCCTTTTCAATATCTTCGACCAGGATCGGCCAGTTCTGTTTCAGATAGTTAAGAGCCTCGGACAGATTGCTTGAAAAAATAGCGAATATGTAGCTCGTATTCGGATCTTCTAAAGCAAAACGCAGATTGACATAATTAGGTAAAGCCTCATTTATCTTGAACAGTTTCTTGAAAGGGATGTTGATGATATACGGATAAATGAATCCAAGCTGTAGCGCTGCCACATCGGCTATATTGCTGCAAAGTCTGCCATTAGGCAGGAACTGTTCCATCGAGTTGGCTCCGTACATGCCTCTGCCGGGTCTTAGGCCATGACCATGTTTTTCACGCTGATATCTGTCGGCCAGAGCCATCATGATCGTCAGGGTGTTGCTGGTATAGATATCGACTTCGCTTTGCGTCAGCGGAATGTATTTGACAGCCCCGGTACTGCCGGAAGTTCTTGCGTAGCCGACTAACGGAGCGCTGAACAGTCTGTCTTCTTCATTGTTGTTGATCATGCGATCGATGTCTTCCTCATAATCACTGAAGACTGACAGCGGAACGTTGCGTCTGTAATCTTCCAATGATTTTATCTCATCGAAATGATGAGCTTTGCCAAAGGCACAATCTCTGTTTTTCCTGAGGATCTCAAACAGCAGTTTTTCATTCTTTTTTCGGGCATCCCTGGTATTCCTCCAGAGCCGGTTCAGGTCCATGTTTCCTTTTATGATCATTGCTTTGATGATCAGATATGTTAGTAAGTCTCTCAAATGTCTTCCCTCTTTTTGTGACCGATCGATCATGAAAGCTTATATCCTATCGATCATCGTAATACTACCTATTATATATCCTAAATCGAATTTTTTGTCCCTGTTTATCTTCGAGACCCTTTTGATAAGCTGACGCCCAAAGAAAAAATGCTTCTTAGTGAAGCATCATTCTGATCATAAGGCAGCACAGAACACTTCATAGGTACTGGTGTTTCCGTTTTCATCTTCGACTTCAAGACTTGCACTGAAATCCTGCCTGTTGAGGATCAGTTTAAGACGGTAAGCATCTTTTAATGTGATGCCGTTGACTTCATAATACAGACCATCCGCATCGATCGCTCTTAGCAGATAACGGTCTTCATCCTGACAGACGGCTTTTAAGGAAACCTGCCCATTGACTTTCAGATCATCGATCATGGCCTTGCCCCAGATCGACGTCTTATGATTGGCTTCTATGTCCGGCAGGATCCAAACATCGATCGCTTCTTCGGTATCATTGGTGAAATTCAGTTCTATGGTCTTTGTTTCTGTTTCCATCGTTTCTTCCTTCTGACAGCCTGATATGAATATACACATGATCGCGCATATGAACGATATCGTGATCTTTCTTTTCATGAGAACTGTTTCTTCCCTATATCTTTTTCATAGTTAAGTCCTGCATCCCAGAACTTCACTGTGACTTTGCCGCCTTTTTCATCGATCATCTTTTTATAATCGGCGATCCTGTACACGTATTCAAAGATCTCGTCCAGGCTCTTTTCCTGCAGCTCTCTTTTTCTGATGAAACCGGTCGCCAGGATCTTCTCACTGCCTTCACTTTCATAGCCATAAAGTGAACAGACGCATTTTCTGTTTTCCAGCAGATC
>CADCOR010000227.1 GCA_902803055.1 uncultured Erysipelotrichaceae bacterium | reverse complement strand
GTCTTGATCCCGGAACGATGAGCTGCCAAAGATTTCTCTTTCAAGCCGCCGATCGGCAAGACATTGCCACGCAAGGTAACTTCACCAGTCATTGCCAGATCTTTTTTGACTGCCTTTTTTGTTAATGCAGAAACAATAGCGGTTGTGATCGTTACACCGGCAGATGGACCATCTTTTGGTACTGCACCTTCTGGTACATGGATGTGGATATCATTCTTTTCAAACAGTTCAATCGGAATGTTATATTTACGGGCATTGGCTTTAATGAAGTCCAAAGCGATCTTAGTTGATTCGACCATGACTTCACCTAATTTACCGGTTACGATCAGATTGCCTTTGCCTTCAAAATAATTTACTTCGACCGGCAGGATATCGCCGCCAAAGGAAGTATAGGCTAAGCCGGTAACTACACCGACCTGATCCTTCTTTTCCTTGGTTCCGTAATCATAGATCTCATGTCCTAACCAGGTATTGATCAGTTTCTTAGTTATTTTAACAGACTTCTTCTTTTCCTTAAGAATAGCGAGAACCGATTTACGGCATAAAGTACCGATCACTCTTTCCAGCTGTCTGACACCGGCTTCTCTGGTGTAATGTCTGATCAGATACATCAGTACATCATCGTCAAATGAGACCTGCGAATCCTTCAAGCCATTAGTTTCCAGCTGTTTCTTGATCAGATGATTTTTGGCGATATTGAGTTTTTCATATTCGGTATAACTGGATAATTCAATGATCTCCAGACGATCCAATAAAGCTGGCGGAATATTGTCGCGATAGTTAGCTGTACAGATGAATAAAACATCAGAGAGATCATATGGTTCTTCCAGATAGTGATCAGAGAATTGGGAATTCTGTTCCGGATCCAGAACTTCCAGCATAGCAGAAGATGGATCACCCTTATAATCAGATGCCATCTTATCGATCTCATCGATGAGAAAGACCGGATTAAGCGTACCCGCTCTTTTCATGCCCTGAATGATACGGCCAGGCATCGATCCCAAATAAGTCCGACGATGTCCACGGATCTCTGCTTCATCTCTGACACCGCCTAAGGAGATCTTAACGAATTTGCGGTCAAGAGCTCTAGCTACGGATTTAGCCAATGATGTTTTACCAACTCCTGGAGGACCAACCAGACATATGATCGGAGATTTTAAAGAATTTGTCATCTGTTTGACCGCCAGATATTCGAGAATTCTTTCTTTAACTTTGATCAGACCATAATGATCCTCATCAAGAATTCTTGAAGCATCATCAAGATTCTCATTATCTGTTGACTTCTGATACCAAGGAACATTCAAAAGCCATTCCAGATAAGTTCTGATAACTCCAGTCTCACCTGTTGTCGGCGGAAGCATTTCGTAATGTCTGAATTCTTCTTTAGCCTTGGCTTTGACATTTTCCGGATATGGTTCATTTTCAACCTTGGCGATCAGATCATCGATATCCGATGCTCCTTCGCCGCCAAGTTCATCTTTAATTGCCTTAAGTTTTTCTCTTAAATAGTAATCTCTTTGACCGTCTTCGATGCTTTCCTTGACCTTTTCATTGATCTCCTGTTCAATGCGGTCCATATTTCTTTCTTTATCGATATGGGTCAGCATCATATCCAGACGACGGTTGACATTTTCTTCTTCTAGGAAAAGCTGTTTATCTTCAACATTCTGAATATATATCTGAGCAAAAGTATCAACGATCACTGAAGCTAAGGTCGCATCAAAATTAGAAAACTGTCTGATCGGGAAACCAGGACGGGCATATTTCTGCGCGATGACATTGAATTCAGCCAGAGCTTTCTTTGTCTGTTCCTCAATTACGCTTTCATCTTCAACGACATCCTGTATTTCTTCAACTTCGACAAAATTCACATCGTTCTTGATGAAGTGTTTCAGAATACGGCAGCGGCTTAAACCGGTGAAAATGACTTTGAGATGATCATCTCTTTCTCTGGAGGTCTTGATACGGCAGACTGTACCGACGTTATAGACATCATCCGGTCCGGGAACATCAACAGTGAGATCTCTTTGCGAGACTAAGACGATATTGCTGATATAGGCATTGGCGTAATTTACCGCATCAATAGAGATCTGACGGCCGACTTCCACAGCCAGATCCTGCATCGGAAAGATTACCGCTCCTCGTGTACATAGTAAGGGATAGGAATAATTACTCATTTATATCTCCTTTCAATAAAAGACGCGATGCGTCTTTTACAGTTATTTACTTCTTTAACAGTTCGAGAGTCTTCTGAAGTCTGACATCATCCTTCAGAGTGTCTTCCGGAACATACTTCTTGATATCATCAACCGGCATGCCATACATATCGGCAAGACGCTGATATTCGTTATTGATATCTTCTTCCGTAGTCTCAACCTTTTCTTCTTTGGCAATCTCATCAAGACCAAGATTCAATCTGATACGCTTCTTTGCATCTTCTTTCATCGTCTCTCTCAAATCTTCGATCTTCTGACCGGTCAGCTGCAGGAACTGTGTCAAGGCAATGCCCTGCTGCATCAGTCTTGATTCATAGTTCTGAACCATGGAATCAAGTTCCGACTTGATCATTGGTTCAGGAATATCAACTTCAACGATCTCTGCCAGTTTATCCAGCAAAGCGTTTTCCGCATCTGCTTTAGCCTGATCTTCTTTGCGCTTAAACAGATTCTCTTTTGTATAGTTGCGCAGTTCTTCTACTGTGTTGACATTATCGTATTTAAGTTCTTTGACAAACTCATCATTTAATTCAGGCAGAACTTTCTTCTTGATTTCATGAACGGTAACCTTGAAAGTTGCATCCTTGCCCTTTAATTCTTCAGCATGGTAATCTTCAGGGAAAGTAACCTTGATCTCTTTGGTCTCTTCCGGTTTCATGCCGATAAGCTGTTCTTCAAAACCAGGAATGAAGGAATGAGAACCGATGCGCAGATCATAGTTTTCACCCTTGCCGCCTTCGAAAGCTTCACCATCCTTGAAACCTTCATAATCAATAACTGTTGTATCGCCATCTTCAACTTCGCCATCTTCCTTGAGTTCAAGATCAGCTTTGCGGTCTAACAGATCAGCGATCTGGTCATCAACTTCTTTATCTTCAACTTTGACTTCATCAAGTTTGTATTCTAAGTTCTTATAGTCACCAACTTTGACATCCGGAAGAACCGGACAGATAAAGGTCATGACACACTTGTCATCATCGATAGCATCAATTTTGAGCTCTGGACGATCAATAAGCGTTAAAGCGTGTTCAGCAATTGCGGCATCAAGTGCACCCTGTGCCAGCGCTTCAGCAGCATCCAATAAGACACCCTGTGAGCTGATATACTTGGCAGCCAGATTTCTTGGAGCCTGGCCTTTACGGAAACCTTTTATCTCAACTTTGGCAAGCTGCTTGTTGAAAGCATGATCTTTGGCTTTCTTCCATTCTTCACCTTCCAAAGTACAGGTAAGTTCTGCTTTGGCATTTTCAACTTTTTTATACTCAGACATATTCGTTTACTCCTTTAAACTACATTATTCTATCATTATTAAATAGCTTTTTCTATAATAAGACTTCATTAATCCCCTGCTTCAAAAGCATCATCGATATACTTTTCGATCTTATCTGCCACTAATAGACCATCTTCATGATCCAGATTGAAAGGTAAAGCCAATAAAGTCTCTCTGTACAGGAGTTGTTCAGCCAGCAGTAATTTAGATGGTTCCTTGAGATAATAGTCTCTGAGCAGCTTTCTGGCGCTTAGAAAGCCTTCAGCTTCATCAGGCTTTCTGATATCAATGGGATTGAACTCATATTTATCTTCTTCATTAATGTAAATGAAATGATGATCGATCTCCTGTCTGATCAAAGACTCTATCAGCAATACTTTCGCATTTATAAAACCATTACTCTTCAGATATTTCTCACACAGAGAGATCTGATCTCTTAAATTCATCTTGTCAAGCTGTG
>CADCOR010000226.1 GCA_902803055.1 uncultured Erysipelotrichaceae bacterium | reverse complement strand
GAGGTGTTGTGATGATCATCTTTGCCTAAACCGGCGATCGTGATATCCATGGCTAAAGAAGATAAGACTTCTTTGGCGATATCGATCTGAATCCGGCCGCCATCGACGATCAGCAGGTCCGGTCTTTCCAGGTTATCTTTCAATACCCGGAAGTAGCGCCGGTATAACATTTCTTTCATCGAGCTTAAATCATCGGCAGAATCTTCAAGTTTGTAGAGCCGATAATCTTTTTTGGAAGGCTTGAAATCTTTATAGACAACCATGGCTCCGACGGTATTTGTACCGCCGGTATGAGAGTTATCAAAAAGTTCAATGCGATTGATCTTTTTATTGAATATGCGTGCAAACTCATCAGAAAGCTGTTCGCTGTATTCTTCTTTATTGGTGATGACTTTCTTATTCTGATTTAAGAGCTCTATACTGTTTGTTCTGGCTTGTTTCAATAACTGATACTTATAACCTCTGGAAACAGTAAAAACCTCGTAAACGCCTTCAAAATAGCTTAAAAGTTCTTTTGGCAGATACAGTTTCTTTGGCTTTTCATTTATTTCATAAAACTGATAGATATATGAACTCACAAAGTTTTCCGCATCACCGACAAGATAATCAATAAACTTGTCAGATGAAAGCAAACGGCCATTTTTGACAAACAGACCGGTGATCGCAATATAGCCGTCCTCTACATAGTAATTGAATACATCAAAACTCTCCCGATTGTTTTTCTGTACGTCCTGTTTAAGATTGGTCTGTTTGACATCATAGATCAGATCACGGTAAAAGGCTGCGTTTTCATAATCAAGCTTATCGACAGCAGCATCCATTTTCTTCTTCAGATCATTGACGATATCTTTTGAATCACCATTAAGGAAAGCCATGATCTCGTCCTTGGTCTTCTGACAGATTTCTTCATCTATATCGATTTGGCAATAGCCAGGACACTGTCCGAGATGATAATAGAGACAAAGTTCATTTCTGATGTTGGAACATTTTCGAGTCGGATAAAGTTTATTTATCAATTGAACCATATTTCTTGCAGCTCCGACATCAGGATATGGACCATAGAGTTTCCCTTTGTACCGCGATTTCTTTTTTAATCTGACGACATCGACATAAGGTTCCTTGCAATCCTTAAGCAGAATATAGGGATAGGATTTATCATCTTTGAAAACGATATTGAATTTAGGATCATATTCCTTGATCAGATTGTATTCCAGTATCAGTGCTTCCTTTTCCGACTTGGTTACAATATAGTCAAAATCGACAATATTGCTGACAAGTTTCGTCGTCTTATAGTCGTGAGCACCTTTAAAATAGGAATTGACGCGATTATAAAGATTGATGGCTTTTCCCACATAAATAACTGTTCCATCTTTATCTTTGTGCAGATAGACGCCGGGTTTTTTAGGCAGAGTCTTGAGCTTTTCTTTTAATTCCATCACTTGAACTCCACCATAGTCACTGCTGAACCGCCATCATAATAATCACCATCTTTAAACTCTTTGACATACGAAAGCTTCTTTAATCTGCTTCTGATCGCAGAACGCAAAGCTCCTGTGCCGATGCCGTGAATGATCTTCACATTGCCCATATGTGCCGCATTGGCCTTATCCAGATATTCTTCCATCATGATCAGACCGTCTTCAACTCTTTCGCCCACGATATTGAGTTCGGCTGGAACTCGTTTATATGATTTTGAGACAACTTTAGTCTGCTGTTTCCTGATCTTAGGCATTAAGATCAGATCTTTAAGTTTGGCTTTTACTCTTAAACCCCTGATATCGATGACGGCCGTATCTTTATTGATTTCTGATATTACACCGATCTGTTCATTATCCTTGATGCGGACATTATCGTTGACCTGAAACTCAACTTTTTCCTCTTTCTTAACTTTTTCTTCTTTTTTGAAAGAATCAAATTCCTGAATAACTGTTTCACTGTCTTTTTCATTCAGTTTATCAAGCTTTTCTTCCGCCTGATATTTGATATCTTCGATATATTCATTTAATTCTTTAAGGTACTTAGCTCTTAAATCATTCTTTTCATTTTCAAAAGCCCTGATTCTTTCGTCATATTCTTTCTTTAATGAATTATATTTATTCTTTTCATCCTCAAGATTGGCTTTGATTGTTTCATTTTCTTCGATCTGTTTTGATAACTTTTCCAGCAGTTCTTCTTCCTTGCTGCGGGAAAGATTCAGATATTTTTTAGCTTTTTCGATGATCTCTTCATCATCAAAATAACGCGATGCTATCTCTATCGCATTTGAAGAACCGATTGAATCTTCCAGATAGCGATAAGTCGGTGTTAAAGTGTCCATATTAAAGCCGACGGAAGATAAGAGTATTTCCGGATCATTGTACGAATAGTTCTTGATGTCATCAAAATGTGTCGTAATGATAAAGATTGATCTGAGTTCCTTGATCTTATCGAGAATCGCTAAAGATATCGCCTGGGCTTCCTTAGGGTCGGTTCCTGAAATAAGTTCATCAATCAGAATCAGTGATCTCTCATTAGCGTTATTCAGGATCTGATTGATATTGGAGATATGCGCAGAGAAAGTTGACAAAGAATCCTGAATGGACTGATTGTCATCGATATCTACATAAATCTGATCGTATAAAGGAACACTGGCCTTCGAGGCAATGATCGGAATGCCTAAATAGCTCATCAGAACAGATAGACCAATGGCTTTTAATGAGACAGTCTTGCCGCCGGTATTTGAACCTGAAATAACGATACCCCGATAAGGTTCATACAAGCGATAGGAATTGGAAACGACTTTTTTAGGATCGATCAGCGGATGACACAGATCTTTAAAATCAAAGTAAGACGTGTCATTTATCGCGGCAGTGATGCCCTGATTATAAAAACCGTATCTGGCTTTCGCAAAAATAACGCTAAGCTTAAGAAGCGAATCAAAATTCAAGGCATAATCATCGGCGATCGAAGCAATTAGATAAGACAGTTCCCGCAGGATCCTTTCGATCTCATCAGCTCTGTCGCCTTTAAGATTAAGCAGCTGATTATTGGCATCAATAAATGCGGCCGGTTCGACATAATAAGCAAGACCGGAAGCCGAAGAGCCATAGGTATATCCCTGATATTTGTTCTTGTCTGAATTCTTGATCAGAAAGGTCAGACGGTCGTTGCGGATGTAGAAAGAGAGTTCCTGTAATGAGGAAGCATGTTTATCAATAAAGCGATGTGCGCGGTTATACAGATCGGTTTCTGCCGCGGTGATCTGACGATTGAGTTCAGCCAGACGCTGTGTCGCGTCCTCTTTAACTTCGCCCGAATTATCTATGCAGCTGTTGATGCGATCAAAGACTTTGGGATTGAGATTAATCGAATCCGCATAATCTCTGATCGAAAGATCCCCTTCAAGCTTATTGAAGATCTTGACGATTCTTTCGCAATGATTATGAAAGACCAGCAGATTTTTTAATTCGATTCCGCTTAATAAAAGACCTTTATCGGCCTTAATCAGCAGCTCATTGCAGTTATAGATCCCCTCAAAACCAATGTCGTTATTTTCCTGCAGCAGTTTTAAGGCTTCGGAAGTCTCCTTAAGCTTTTTGCGGATAACTAAAGGATTGAAGATGATCTCTTCGTCATTTATATACTGCTTAGCTTCCGTTATGGGCGTGTAGCTGGCAACCCTTTCCCTGATGATATCTAAATCAAGATTCTGATAATTATTCATGATTTTTTATTTAATGAAATAAGCCATTGTTTAAAATCTTCACGATATTCATCGATATCAAAGCCATCGATCTTATCCTTTATTTCCTGTTCACCGACTTTCTGAACCAGATAATTCAAAGCCTGATCTGAATAGCGATTGATATAGCGCAGGATCGTTTTTTCTCTGATCTGCTTGCCATTTGAAATAATGGGCAATGACAGCAGCATTGAAAGGCATAAGGCAATCAATGTCGCATTAAGGATGCCGAAGATCATGCCCAGCAGCTGATTGAACTTGCCAATGACTGGGATCTTATTCAGCGATTTAACGAATAATGAGATAAAGATATATAAAAACTTCAGAATCAGAAAAATGATAATGAAATAAGCAACGGTATTGATGATCTTGTTGAGGTTAAACAGCTGATTTAAAGCACTGTATTCACTGCCGCTTTTTGAAATATCAATAAAAGAAAACACCGCGGCAAAAACAGGTGCGGCAAAATAGGCAATCCCAAATGAAGCAGCGGTATAAAGCAGGTTGACGAGCTCATATAAAAGGCCATGTTTATAACCGATAAACATCATGGCAAGATATATCATCACTATAAATATTGAGATATATATAAAATACTGTTCAGGAATAAACATGCCTAAATTTTAACGCAAACACTTATAATAAGCCAAGTTTGATATACTAATGATATGGCTACATTCTCTGTCAAACTGAGTGATGAAAAAATCGCTCAACTCAAAAAAACTTTCAACGAATATATCAAAAAAAGTCCCAATGAATATATCGATACTTTCATTCAGAAAGAAGATCTGACCATATCCATTTATACAAGCAATAAAGTCGTCTTTCAGGGCAATGATGCCTTTTTCTATGCCCAGGCCTACCTCGAGACGAAAAGCGGCAGACAGGCCGGCTCGGATGAAGTCGGGACCGGTGATGCCTTTGGTCCGGTTATCGTCTGTGCAGCGATCGTCGAAGAAAACGATTATGATTACATAACAGAAAAACACATCACCGATTCCAAGCAGCTCGATGATAAATATATCAGACAGCTTGGTCCTGATCTCATGAACAGGTTCAAACATTCCCTGCTCATCCTGGATAATGTCACATATAACCGTGTTCATGAGAACAACAATCTCAATGCGATAAAAGCCAAGATGCACAACAAAGCTTTTCTCAATATGAAAGCCAAGGGCTATGATATCCCTAAAGCTGCCTATATCGATCAGTTCTGTGCAGTCAATGACTATTTCCGCTATCTCTTTGATGAAAAAGAGATCTATCGCGATCTGGTTTTTGAAACCAAAGCTGAATCAAAATACCCGGCTGTTGCTATTGGATCGATGATCTCCCGCTATGCTTTTCTGGAATATATGGATAAACTTGAACAGAAATATGCCATCCGTTTTCATAAGGGATCATCTGATCTGGAAGGAATTAAAGCTGATACAGAACTGTTTATTTCCAGATTTGGCAAAAACAGACTTAATGAAGTAGCCAAGCTGCACTTCAAAAATTTTGATCCATACAGATGATGTTATAATTACTTAGTCAGATTGGAGAATATCTATGAAATTAAAGAATTCCTTTTTCTACACCTTAAGAGAAGATGTACGTGATGAAGATTCGATCAGCGGCAATCTGTTAGTCAAAGCCGGTTTTATCAAGAAAACTTCAGCTGGAGTATATATGATGCTGCCGCTCGGTTTAAGAGTTGAAAACAAGATCGAAAACATCATCAGAAAACATATGAATGAAGCCGGAGCTCAGGAAGTAAAGATGCCAGCTCTGATTGCAGCTGAATACTACGAGGATTCCGGACGTATGAAAGGATTCGGTCCATCAATTTTCAAACTTAAAGACCGTTCCGGCAAAGATATGGTCTTAGGCCCAACTCATGAAGAACTCTTCGCTTTTGCGGCCAAAAACAAGATCAGATCCTATAAAGATATGCCATTCAATCTCTATCAGTTTCAGACTAAGTACAGAGATGAGCCAAGAGCCCGTTTTGGTTTAGTCAGAGTCAAGGAATTTGTGATGAAGGATGCCTACTCCTTCGATTGCGATGAGAAAGGCCTGGATGAGTCATATCGCAAGATGTTTGAGGCCTACAAAAAATCTTTTGATGAAATGGGCATCAACTATCGGATCGTCAAAGCGGATACCGGAGTCATGGGTGGTCTCTTATCTGAAGAATTCCAGGCTATTGCCCCGCTTGGTGAAGATACGGTCGTCTATTGTGACAGCTGTTCCTACTCTTCCAATCTGGAAGTTGGCGAAACGATCAGAGTCAAAAGAGAATACAGCGAAGCGGAAAAAGAAAAAGAATTAGTTGAAACACCACATTGCCAGTCAATCGAAGATGTTGCCAAATATCTGAAATTAGATATCAGAGATACGGTTAAAGCCCTGATCATGAATGTCGATGGACAGCTGGTAATCTGTTTCATCAACGGTGAAAGAGATCTCAATGAAGCTAAAGTTCTTAAACTGCTCAAGGGCAATGAAATAGGCTTTGCGGATGATGAACTGATTGCAACTTCCAATGCGGTTCCCGGCTATTGCGGTCCGATCGATCTCAATTGCAAGGTCATAATTGATAAAGAAGTTCTGGAAATGCGCAACTTCTGCTGTGGTGCCAATCAGAAAGGCTATCACTATATAAACGTAAATCCAAAAGACATCAAATATGATCTGGTCGGTGACATCGTCAATACCAAAGATGGTGATTTATGTCCATTATGCGGACAGCCATTAAAGTTTACCAAAGGCATTGAAGTAGGCAATACTTTTAAACTGGGTACCAAGTATTCAAAAGCCATGAACCTGCAATACGCAGATGTCGAAAACAAACTGCAGGATGTCTGGATGGGTTCCTATGGAATCGGAATCGGTCGTACGATGGCTGCGATTGTTGAACAGTCTCATGATGATAAAGGCATTATCTGGCCTGATAATATCGCCCCATACAAATATACAATCCTGATCATGAATTCCAAGGATGAAACCCAGATTAAAGTTGCTAACGAGTTATACGATAAATTTAATGAATGCGGTGAAGAAGTCATTCTGGATGATCGCGATGAAAGACCAGGTGTCAAATTCAATGATGCAGAACTGATCGGTATCCCTTATCGCATCACGGTCGGCAAGAAAGCCGGCGAAGGAATTGTTGAATTCAAACACCGGACTGCTGAAAAAGCAGAAGAGATCAGCATCGAAGATCTGTTGAATAAAATCAGATAAGCAAAAATATAGCTTACATTACTGTAAGCGATATTTTTATTACTTTCTTTCAGCTATCTGTTCAGCAATCATCTTAACAAAATCAGCCAGCGGATATGACTGTGATCCTTCTTTGCCATAGCATCTGACATTGACAGAGTTGTTTTCAGCTTCACTGTCTCCAACGACGATCTGATAAGGGATCTTGTTCATCTGCGCTTCTCTGATGCGGTAGCCTAATTTTTCATTACGGTCATCAACATGAACTCTGACACCAGCTTCTTTTAATGCTTCATTAACTTTATAGGCATAATCCGCATGTCTTTCATAATGAACCGGAATAATGACGGCCTGTTTTGGTGAGAGCCATACAGGGAAAGCCCCTTTGGTTTCTTCAATAAGATAAGCAGTGAAGCGGTCAAAGGTACCAAATATGGCACGATGCAAGACAACCGGCGTCTGTTTCTCACCATTGGAATCAATATAATTGAGTTCAAATCTTCTCGGCAGCAGGAAGTCCAGCTGACAGGTTGACAAAGTAATCTCCGGACCGATAGCAGGTTTAACTTCAACATCAAGTTTAGGACCATAGAAGGCCGCTTCCCCTACTGCTTCAAAATATTTGACATCAAGAGAATTGAGGACTTCACGAAGCTTGGCTTCAGCTTCATTCCACATCTCATCATCATCAAAATATTTTTCTTTATCAGCAGGATCTCTTAAAGATAATCTGAATTTATAATCTTTAATTCCAAAATCACGATAAACATCTAGTATTAAACTAACAACTTTTTTGAATTCTTCTCCGATTTGATCGGGTCTTACGAATAAGTGTGCGTCATTTTGACACATACAACGAACT
>CADCOR010000225.1 GCA_902803055.1 uncultured Erysipelotrichaceae bacterium | reverse complement strand
TTGTAAAGGCATACAGAAACTTGAAAAATTTTTCATAGTTCATTAAAATACAGTTGAGGAAGGTGATATTATGGATGCTTTTATTGTTGCTTTCAGAAATCTCTGTAATGAGATCATGCCTATTTTAGGCGCAGTCTGTTTAGTCTGTGTAATTGTGCTGCTGATCAAGCTTATAAAGGTCTTGGGCAGTGTTGATATAACTCTGCTGAGGACGCATACGACGATTGATCTGGTCGATCAGTCGATCGAAAAGGTTCAGGGACCGCTGGATACGGTTGCCAAGATTTCCAATACCGTCGACAAAGCTCATGATGCGACTGTTTCGGCAGTAAAGGAAGCCAAGGAATTTGTTGTTAAGAATGCTGGTGAGATCAAGGACAGAGTCGTCTCTTTAGTATCTGAAGATAAAGAAGCGGATGAACTCAAGGAACCAAGTCCTGAAGATATAATCGGGGGTTAATGATGGCTCAGAACAATCTTGAAGCTTCACTTAGCGCATTGATCGAGGATCTGAAAAAGAAAGTCAGAAACGTCAATCGGATGGCTGACGAGGCGATCACTGATGAACCGGAAAAAGTTCACTATATCAGGGAAAAGACCGTCTCTTCTTTAAATTATGTCGCTGACAAGATCGCCGATCTGAAAATGAAAAAGGCCAGTGAGAAGGAAATAACGGAAGTCATGAATATGGTCAAGGAGCGATCCAATGAACTTTATGCCTATGCGTTTACTCACATCAACAGCCTGAGAAAAAACAAGATCGTGGTGCAGAAAAAAGGGAACAGCGCCAAACCGGCGGATGGAAGTACTGTAAATAAGACAGTATCAGCCAGTGCTAAACAGACAGATGTTAAAGCGGCTGAGAAGGCTAAGGCAACTGTGCTCAGTGTTGAAGAAAAGGCTTTGAAGACCTTGAAAGGCTGGCTGTCGCCAGAGAGTGAAGACGAATGAAAAAAGTAACTATTTATGAAGTAGCGAAAGAATCGAATGTTTCTCTGGCCACGGTTTCCAGAGTTATTAATGGTTCCAGTGTCGTCAAGGAAGATACCCGCAAAAGGGTTGAAGAAGCGATCAATAAATTAGGCTATCGCCCGAATGCGATCGCTCAGGGACTGGCTTTATCAAGAACGACGACGGTCGGACTGATCATCCCTTCAACTTCAGTCTCTTTTTCCGGCCGCGTTATAAATGGTCTTTGCGATGTAGCAAAAATCTATGATTATTCCGTCTTCTTGCATACAATCACAGAAGGCGTGACTGATATCAAGGAGATCATTGATGAAGTCATCAAATCAAGAGTCGACGGCGTGATCATTTATGCTGACAAGGATCTTGATGATTCGGTCAAACTGCTTGAAGAATACAATATTCCGATGGTTGTCATGTGCAATCATCTCTCTTCAGAGAATATCTGTTCAGTCTATGTAGACTATCGCAAGGCTGTCTATGAACTGTGCGATTCCTATCTGGAAAAAGGCATTGATGATATTGCCATTCTGCAGGATCATCGCAATGATGTCGTATCCAAGATGATGCGCAATGGAGCGATCGATGCTTTCAAGAAACATGGCCGTGAATATAACGGCTACATCGAAGTCTCGAAGGACAACCGCTCGACCTATAAATTCCTGAAGTCCTATTTCAAGACCCACAGACATCAGGTCTTTGTGGCCAATCGTGATTCACAGGCACTGGCAGCCATGAATGCCGCTTCCGGTGTCAATATCGCGATTCCTGATGAAATGGAACTTGTATGTATGAACGAAAGCAAGTATACTTCTTCTGTGAGACCGGAGATCTCTTCCTTCGTCGTTCCATCATATGATCTGGGTGCTATCTCTATGCGTCTGATGACCAAGATGCTCAAGGATGAAAGAGTCGAAGAGAAAGAAAAATGTCTCAATGCTTTGTATTCGCCAAAACATACAACAAAGGAATAACTGATTATGAATATTTATGATGAATTAGTATGGCGGGGACTCATCAAGGATGAGTCTTCACCTGAGATTAAAGATCTGCTCAATAAAGGGGGAATGACTTTTTATATCGGCACCGATCCAACCGGTGATTCTTTGCATATCGGTCATTTCTCTTCTTTTCTGATCTCCAAGCGTCTGAAGGATGCCGGACATAATCCGATCCTTTTAGTCGGCGGGGGAACCGGTCTGATTGGCGATCCGAAACCGGATGCCGAAAGACCGATGATCACTGTTGAAGAGGTCAACCACAACTATCAGTGTCTGAAGAAACAGGCTGAAGATATCTTTGGCTTCGAAGTAGTCAACAACTATGACTGGCTGAAGAATTTCAGCTACATCGAATGGCTGAGAGATGTCGGCAAATATTTCAATGTCGGCTACATGCTGAATAAGGACATCGTCAGAAGAAGACTTGATGAAGGTATCACTTATACCGAGTTTTCTTATATGACCATGCAGGCCTATGATTTCATGCATCTGTATCAGACCAGAGGCGTGACTTTGCAGGTGGCCGGTCAGGATCAGTGGGGCAATATCACAGCCGGTATCGAACTGATCAGAAAGAAACTCGGCAAGGAAGTCTATGGCTTTACGATGCCGTTGCTTACTAAAGCTGATGGTCAGAAGTTTGGCAAGACCAATGGCAAAGCCATCTGGCTTGATATAAATAAGACTTCCGCTTATGAGATGTATCAGTTCTTCATCAATTCCGAGGATTCCAAAGTCATCGATTATCTCAAATTCCTGACTTTCCTGTCCAAAGAAGAGATCGAAAGACTTGAAGTTTCCAACAATGAACATCCGGAACTGCGCGAAGCTCATAAAGCACTTGCTCGAGAGGTCATCACTTTCCTGCATGGTGAAGAAGCCTATAAATCAGCGGTAAAGATCGCGGAGACCTTCTTTAAAGGCAACATCAAGGAATTAAGTTACGAAGAGCTCAAGCAGGGCACAGCAGATCTTGAAAGAACCAAAGTTGAAGACGGCACGCCGCTGATCAATGCTTTAGTCAGTGTCGGTGCCTGCAAATCCAATCGTGAAGCCAGAGATCTGATCAAGGGTTCATCGATTGCGGTTAACGGCGAAAAGGTTACGGATCTTAATTTTGTCTTGAATAAGGCTGATGCCTTCAATGAGGAACTGACGATTATCAAGAAAGGCAAGAAGTTCTACTACGCCTTAGAGTTCTGAGATGAGAAAGATTATCACTTTGATTATGGCACTGTTTCTTTTCTGCGGCTGTTCGCAGATCGGTAAAGAAACAGCAGATCCAACGGAAAGATACAGATATCTGGTCGAAATGATCGAGGAACATGAAGCGTTTGCTTCAGCTTCGAATTATTTTGATATTGCCGTTGAAATGGCAAAGATCGAGAGCGGTTACCGTTACTATATTACGGTCGATAACCCGCGTATCGCGATGTATGATATCGAACTGCTGGCAATTGAAAAGGATGTCGATTATATGAACAACATGGCTGCCAATGTCGGCATCTTTGAAGAAACTCAATACAACATGGTTCCTAATCAGGCCAATTCAGAAATGGGCTATGTCAAAGGTGTGGTTGCTTCAGGTGTAACAAATAATCCGCAGACGACTCTTTATGTCTTTGTGCAGTTCAAGAATTCCGATTATTCCTTATCGCATTCTGAATTCATCAGACTCGATGCGAATTACGGCGAGTGATAATTAAACTGTTATTCTCTTTAAATGATCGATGACCTCATTGATGAGCAAGGGCGGGGTCGAAGCACCGGCGGTGACATAGATCCGGTTCACATCCTTCAGGTCATCTTCATTTATATCCTTATAGTTCTGTATCAGCAGAACTTTTTTTATGCCGCTTTGTTTGCCTACTTCTACGAGTTTATTGGTGTTGTTTGATTTGATATCGCCGACTACAAATAAAAGATCACAGTCCTGCAGTTTATAGATGGCTTCCTGTCTTGAAGAAGTCGCATTGCAGATTTCTTTCTGAATGATGATATCGGGATATTTTTGCTGAGCAGAAGCGATGAGATCTTTCAGTTCCAGATAAGACATGGTCGTCTGATTGGTCAGAAAGATTTTATCATTATCTATAACAAGGTCTTCCAGATCATTTTGATCTGTGACCAGATGGATCTTATCGGAAATTGAAATGACTGCTTCCGCTTCCGGATGTTTTCTTTTGCCGAAGTATATGACATCATAACCATCCTGCAGTTTTTCTTTGATGATGCTCTGCGTCTTCAGGACATCGACACAGCTTGCATCGACATAGCGCAAGCCTTTGGCAATGGCTTTATTCTTGATCTTTTCCGAAATACCATGGGCTGTAAAAATGATGATGCCCTCATTTATTTCATCAAGCAGTTCTTCCTTGCTTTTGCGGGAATCATCGAGCGTGATGATGCCTAAAGCAGAGAGTTCTTCTGAAACATACGAGTTGTGTACCAGCATGCCTAAAACATAGATCTTGTCTTCAGGATTGTCGATCCTGGTCTGTTTGGCAAGCCTGATCGCATTGACGACACCTTTGCAATACCCGCTGGGTATGACTTTTCTGATTTCCATAATTTGATTGTATCCCGTTTTTGTTCTTAAACCAATTTTTCATTAACGCTGCAAGGGAAAAAAGCAGCTTTGTTCTTATGTTATGATAATGATGATGAAAAAGCTTAAGGAAACAACAAAACAGTTTATTGAACTAAACGGCTTCAGCGAATTGACCAATGTGCAGAAGGAAGTTTTAAAATACACTTCTTCAAACAAGGATGTCGTCGCCTTATCAAAGACCGGTACAGGTAAGACCCATGCCTATCTGATCCCGATCATGGAGATGATCAATCCGCAGTCGGATAAAACGCAGGTCGTCATTTCTTTGCCAACCAGGGAACTGGCTTACCAGGTCAATCAGAACTGTCAGCTGATGAAGGAAGTATTTCCGGAATTAAGAATTCAGTTATTAGCCGGCGGTACAGATAAGAAAAAAGCGATTGACAGAATGGAAAAGACGCCGCATATCGTCATCGGTACGCCAGGCAGGATTAAAGATCTCTTTGTTTCCAATGTGCTGCGTGTCGATTTTGTGCAGATGTATGTGATCGATGAAGCCGATATGACTTTGGAATTCGGCTTTCTGGAAGATATCGATATCGTTTTTTCGCATATGGTCAAAAATCCGGAAGTCTTATGTTTTTCAGCAACTTTCCCGGAAGACCTCGCTGTCTTTGTCAGAAAGTATCTGAATAATCCGAAGATCATCAGAGTTGAAGACCGCAAAAGAGATCCGCGCATCAATCATGTATTGATCAACTGCAAGCACCGCGATTATAAAGAAGTGGCTTTTGATATCCTTAAAGGCTT
>CADCOR010000224.1 GCA_902803055.1 uncultured Erysipelotrichaceae bacterium | reverse complement strand
TTTCTTAAGACCAGGCAGTAGACATCTTCGTATTTGCCATTGAGTTCTTCAGCCAGATTGGTCTCTTTGCCCGACAGGGTAAAGAAGACATAGGCATCAAAACCATTTTCAAGGAAATCCTGTCTTAACTGCTGCTTTTCTTCATATGCCATACTTAAATTTTAGACGATTTGGGCGGTTTTGTATAATCTTTGATTGATGTTAAAATTAGTTAATAAAAATAGAGCCGCATATGGAGGTTTTGAAAATGAATGAATTACTGAAACTCTTGGAAGGCAATGCCCGTTATGAGACAAAAGATCTGGCTGCGCTTTTGAATGAAGACGAAGATGCGATCATCGAAAAGATCGATGAGTTTAAGAAAAACGGGATCCTGTTAGGTTATCATACGATCATCAACTGGGAAAAGGCTGATGTCGAGATCTGCAAGGCGATCATTTTCGTCAATTGTGAACCGGAAAGAGTTGCCGGTTATGACAAGATCGCGGAAAGGATCGGCAAGTATCCGGAAGTGGAATCTTTATCTCTGATCTCAGGCAAAGCGGAATTCATTCTGACCGTCAATGGCAAGAATATGAGGGAAGTCTCCAATTTTCTCGCTCATAAACTGGCACCGTTAGATGGAGTAAGCGGAACGGAAACGCTGTTCATCCTTAAAGAATATAAACGCAATGGCATCAGTTTTGATGAGAAGAAAGAAGATGGCGAAAGGTTATTGATGATATGATCTTTGATGAGGAAATAAATCAGACAATACGATATATAAAACCCAGCGGAATCCGCAAGTTCTTTGATATAGCTGCCACGAAGAAGGGTGTTATTTCTTTGGGTGTCGGCGAACCTGATTTCATCACGCCTTGGCATATCAGAGAAGCGGCGATCCATGCGATCGAAAAGGGCAGGACTTTCTATACAGGCAATAAAGGCCTGCCGCAGCTAAGAAACGGAATCTGCGATTACTATAAAAGACGTTTCAATGTCGACTATGATCCGGAAGAAAACTGTATCGTGACCGTTGGCGGATCTGAGGCTATCGATATCGTTTTAAGAACCTTATTGAATGAAGGCGATGAAGTAATTCTGCCAACCCCAGCCTATGTCGCTTATGCTGCCATTATCGAAATGGCCGGCGGCAAAGTCGTTGAAGTTGAGCTGCAGGAAAATGATGAGTTCAAGCTCAAACCTGAGATGCTGAAAAGATGCATTACTTCCAAGACCAAGGCGATCATCCTCAACTTTCCAGGCAATCCGACCGGCGGTATTATGACCAGAGAAGACTATGAAAAGATCGTACCGATCCTGGCTGAACATAAGATCTTTGCGATCACTGATGAGATCTATGCGGAACTCACCTATGAAGGCAAACACGTCTCGATCGCTGAGTTTGAACAGATCAAGGACCGCGTGATCGTCATCAATGGTTTCTCCAAAGCCTATTCCATGACCGGCTATCGGATCGGCTATATCCTTGGCCATAAGGATCTGATCAATATGATCCTGAAGATCCATCAGTATGCGATCATGTGTGCTACAACTCCTTGTCAATACGCATGCATTGAAGCTGTC
Source organism: uncultured Erysipelotrichaceae bacterium (assembly GCA_902803055.1). Lineage (GTDB taxonomy): Bacteria > Bacillota_I > Bacilli_A > Erysipelotrichales > Erysipelotrichaceae > Colivicinus. Next base: position 747 of record CADCOR010000224.1, on the reverse strand, counting down.
TATAATGGCGACAGTGATATCGAAGAGATGTTCAACAGTTTCAAGCAGCGCCGCAATTATATCGTCAAGGAACTCAACAGGATCGGTCTCAAGACACATATGCCTGCAGGTGCTTTCTATGTCTTTCCGTCGATAAAAGTTACCGGTCTTTCTTCAGAAGATTTCTGTGAAAAACTGCTTGATGAAGAAAACCTGGCCTTGGTTCCAGGCAACGCGTTTGGTGATGCTGGGGAAGGCTATGTCAGAATATCTTATGCTTATTCGCTGGATGAAATCAAAAAGGCGATTGAAAAACTTGAACATTTCCTGAGTGTTCATCTGGGGTAAAGGAGTCAGAATGAAAATAGGTGTATTGGGTGCCGGAACCTGGGGCATGGCTCTGGCAAGAATGCTGTCAAAAAGCGGACATGATGTATGTGTCTGGTCAGCTCTTGAAGCAGAGATTGATGAACTGTCGGCAACACGCCGGCATAAGAATCTGCCGGGAATGATCATTCCTGATGAGATCGTTTTTACTAAAGAAATTGCTGAAGTATGCAAAGATAAGGATATCCTTTTGTTTGCGGTGCCTTCAGTTTATGTGCGCAATACCACAGAGAAAGCTAAAGATTTCATACCTGATGGTCAGATCATCGTTGATGTGGCCAAGGGTATTGAAGCATCAACGTTATTCACAATGTCACAGGTCATCAAAGATGTCCTAAATGATGGAAAACATGAAAACGTCAAAGTGGTAGCCCTGTCCGG
>CADCOR010000223.1 GCA_902803055.1 uncultured Erysipelotrichaceae bacterium | reverse complement strand
TTTTTCATAGCTGCCGTTTGGCTGTTCCGGGAAGATCGAACCCCTGGTGATCCTGTCGGCATCGCCAATAACGACCGAGTACTGTCCTTCCACAAGATAGGTGACCATATCATACTGCCTGGCCAGTACCTTTTCATTAAGCACTTCCGCGACCTTTTCGTTGTTGTATTCTGTCTCGGTACCGAAAGCGATGATATCTCCATTATCCGGATCGATCGTACAGGTCCTTGAATATTTGACAAAAAACTGTCGGCCGGAAGCACGGCGGCTGAAACCAACAAAAGTGATCGGACCTTCTGATTTATAGAAACGATCGATCAGTTTTTCAATCCTGAAGGCATCCTCATAACGTTTTTTATCCGCATCGATGATAAAGGAATCGATTCTTGCCTGAATGGAATCAGCGACGGAACCGCCCGGATAGTCTGTTTCAAAAAGATCGGAACCTTTCGCATCTTCAATGATGCCGCTGGTCAGATTGTTGCGCATGACGGCCAAAGAATCATATGCCAAAGCATTGAACTGGTCCATCATGCCGGAATAGACATTGGCACGGCGTTTGATCTCTTCACGGGCATTGTGCTGTGTGGTGATATCACCGATAAAGACATAATAGACATCGCCATAACCCGGCAGATTCGCATAGTGTCCGTAATCATCGACCCAGCGCACGCTGCCGTCTTTTCTGATGATCCGATATTCAACATAATCAAAATTATCGTTCTTCTTATCTGTGATCTGTCCATTGATCGATTGCTGAATACGGTCGAAATCATCCGGATGCACAAGTCCTCTGAAAGTATTGCCGGTCAGCTCCCTGAACTCCTCAAGGCTGTCACAGCCGAAAATCTTAAGCGTTGCCTGATTGACATAGATGATATCCAGATTGCCATCCGCCTTGTAGATGAAAAAACCGCCCGGGATCCGATCGCCCAGCCAGGCAATATAAGAAGACAGCTTGCCATCCTTTGAAAGAGCATCATCGTCGATTTTAATAATTTCCGTGCTATTCATTGCAATCGCTCTCCTTTACTTATCAATGGTCAGATACAATCCATAATCACAGTATCTGTGATCAGCTTAAGTTTCAATATGAACTCTCAGATGCATATTCGCATCCACTAAATATATCTTTTATTTTCTTGGAATTGTAATATATCTGACCAGACAGGGATTTAATTCTTTACTCTATAGAAATAACTCTTGCCGTCATCAACCACCAATGTATCATTATCTGCCAAATATACAATGGCCGACTCTTTAGACGTCAGAACGCCTTTATCCATATAAACAAGCTCTATATTGTATTTTTCGCCATCAATCTTCTGCCACGAGCCTTCAATTTCAATTGATGAAAGCTCATGTTTCATAATTGCCGTACCGTCATCCTTTAAAGTCAGATCAGCTCCGGCTTCACTGTGCCAGACACCAATGATCGGATCCTGCTTATCAACAGCTGCCGAAAGTTCCTGACGTGATGAACCATCTTTGGCTGATCCGCTCAGATCTGAAAAAACAATAACTCCTCCGATCACCAGCACAATTAGAGCCAGACCTGTCATTATTGATTTAAGAACTGAATTATCAGAATTTCCCTCACTTTTTGAACTGAAACTATGACGAAACATATTTTTTCTCTGATGATGCTTATATAAAATATTTTATTACTTTTATTTTATCCTAATCTTAACAACATTTTGAACTTAAAAAGGATCACGACGATCCTTCTTTGAAGTATGGATAACAGATCAGTACCAGATCTGCGGATATTTATGGAATGGCTTATATTCGATCGCTTCATCAAACTCGATCTTATAGACCGGTACGAATTCACCTTCTGAAACCGTCAGCCCTTTTAATTCAACGCGATGATCATCGGTATTGGTGAAACTGACATCCTCACCGGTCGCAAGCTTGGTGACTCTGACCGCCTTGCCCCCGAAGACGCCCGAGAAGAACATCCGGCCTTCCGGAGGACTGATCCAGTTCCAGAGATAGACCGTTTTCAGATCTTTGCCATAAGTGATGCCGCTGATGCCATTTCCGCCCCGATACCAGGAACCCGATAAAAGGTTGGGATGAAGATCGCCATAGACGGCTTCGCCATTATCTTTCAGCCATTTGCCGACTTCCGTTAATGGTTTGATCGCATCTGCCGGGATCGAACCATCTGCTTTCGGTCCGATGTTCAGCAAGAGATTGCCGCCATTGCAGGCACAGGTATTCAGCATGCGCAGAATCCTTTGTGCTGTATAGGCATAAGGCAGAGCCTGCGTCTCATCGAGATAGCCCCAGGCGATATCATTGAAAGTCATGCAGGCTTCCCAATCGCGATCCAGCACTCTGATCTTGCCTTCCGGTGTGCCAAAGTCTTCGTTCAGCCGGGAACGATCATTGATGATGATATCCGGCTGCAAAGCTCTTAAGCGCTGATTGCGGGCTAAAGAATCCCAGGCTTCCCATGATTCCATCGGCTGGGCTACATCGTACCAGAGGATATCGATCTTGCCATAGTTGCTGAGAAGTTCCGTATTGAGTGCTTCGATGTAATCAAGGAAACGGCGTCTTGCTTCATTGTCATAGGCACATCTTTCACCATCAGGATGACGCCAGTCCATGATCGAAGAATAAAAGCCGATCTTGAGATCTTCTTCGCGGCATGCCTCAACAAACTCTTTCACGATGTCACGATGACATCCGTAATTGACGCTGTTGAACGGATTGACCTTGGAATCCCATAAGGAGAATCCTTCGTGATGTCTGGTGGTCAGAACCATGTATTTCATGCCGGCCTGTTTTGCGAGCTTCGCCCACTTGCGGCAGCAGCCTTCTTCAGGCATAAACTGTTCCGCATATTTTTCATAGTCCTTCTTATCGATGCCTTCCATCGCCATGACCCATTCATGACGGCCAATGATCGAATAAAGACCATAGTGGACAAACATTCCGAAACGGGCTTTGCGCCACCAGTCCATGCGCTGATCACGGCTTTCCGCGATCATCTTCTCATAATCGGCTTTCTTTAATATTTCCATATATAAACTTAATCGTTATTTTTTCTGGTTCCAAACAGCTGCAGGACACGGATCATCAGATTGATGAAATCAAGCTCCAGCTGTAAAGCAGCATAGATCGCATAGTTCTCGCTGTCGCTCTGACTGTAATAGCGATCGATCATCTGCATGTCATAGGCAATGAGTCCCATGAACAGTAAAGTCTCGACATAGCATAATCCAATCTCGATCGCTGAAGCATGGAAAATAAGCGCATTGAGCAGTGATACAACAATGCAGATGATCAGACCGACGAAAAAGACTGATCCAAAACGGCTTAAATCGAATTTGGTCGTCTTGCCGATGATGGCTAAAGAACCAAAGACAACAGCAGTGGTGATAAAAGCGATCAGGATGGAAGAAGTCGTATAGATTTCTAGGATCACCGATAAGGTCATACCGTTGATGAAGGAATAGACCGTGAACATCGTCCTGACTGCCGAAGTCGAACGTCCTTCCAGATTGCGGCCGATCATGAAAGCCATGACCAGTTCCGTAATGATCAGCGCGATCATCACAACGGGATAGGCATTTCCTAAAGCCGGCAGGAAATAGTAGCCAACTAAAGCTCCCAAAGCACTGAGGCCAAGACCGATACCAAGATAGGTAAAGACATTGACCAGGAAATCAGAACGGGAAATTCTGTTGATCTGTGTATAGCTGTCAAAATCATTCATTGTAAATTACCTCCTTATAGGAATCTGATGATGATAAATGAGATCGCCATTCCTACCGCCATGCAGCTGAAATGCGAGGTCCCATCGACACCCGGCAGGATCGAGATCATGATCAGCGACAGCAGCGGTCTGAGCAGATCGTACATGCCTCTGAAACCATAGACATAAAGGATGACCAGGAAATAGGCACCCATGATGCCGCAGATCGCTCCGGAAGCACCTAGGGACAATGCGTAATCGTTGCGGTTGTTGTGCTTGATCATCAATGACAGGATATGTCCGAAGATCAGTGAACCAAAGTAGATCAGCAGAAATGAGAAATGACCGAAGACATTTTCAACAAAAGTACCGATGTTGTAAAGCGAGATCATATTGAACAGCAGATGCATCGGTTCGCGATGTGCGAAACCGGAACTCACAAGCCGGTAATATTCCCGGCGATTGAAAACCATATGATAGGACATCATCAGGTCTTCGGCTTCAATCTTTTCACTTCTGATCATAAAGAAAACGATTACATTAACCAAAATCAGAAAATATGTGCAAAATTCTCTATACATACCTAAATTATATATTATAATTTGGTAGTTGTATCGGTTATGAGTATCTTAAACAGTACACAGAAAAAAGTTCACGCATTAACAGAACTTGGCACACACAGAGTTCAGAAAAGAACTCTGATCTATATAGCGACAGTAAATATTCTTCTTGTGATGATTCTTATCTGCTCGGTATTTTTCATGATGCCTAAGATCGTCAATGCGAGTACTCAGGAACGCATCTATAACGGTTATGAGATGGCGGTTGCCCGTCGCAAGATGGAAACCTATCGTCATCTGTCGACCGATCTTTTCATTGAGGAAGAAATTCCTTATGTCGATATCGAAGAGCTTCTGCCTAAACCGGTCTATCACACTTTCAACTTATATAACTATTCCGGCTGGTATTCAGCCGGTGCCTATCCGGCAAGAGCAGCCTGGAATCATGCCTTTGATCTTTACCGCCGCGGACTGATCCATGGGGCAACTCCCGGCTACTGGTGTACCTTCTTTGCCCAGATGTGGTTCTATGATGTCTTCGGCTTCAATTCATCAGGCAACGGTCCGACAGGCGATGGTTCACAGTTTGCCTACACGGTATACAGAACTGCTCTCTATTATGATGAAGAAGGAAAACTGCAGCACTGGTTCAAACTGTCTGATCGTCCGGAAACGATGAGTATCGTCTCCACGATGAACTCACATGATGGTTCAGGCCATGTACTGTGTGTTGATGAAGTTGATTATCTCAATGGCACGATCACTGTCTCAGAAGGAAATGTCTCCTATGGCGGTGATGTCAGACTGCGGCAGACGATGAGCCTCAGCACCTTCTATGCGCTCAATCCGGGTTATAAAGTCTATTGTGTACCGACCATGGAATTACTGAATATGCTTAAAGAGAAAGCCTCCTAAGGCTTCTCTTTTTTTAGGTATATAATATGTCTTATATACATTGGGAGGCGCAACATGATCTCACCACTTGAAACTACCAGAAGCTTTGCGACAAACGCCAAAAGCCGAGCCAGCAGTCCCTTATCGACGATCGTCATCCTGGGCATCTTTGCCGGACTATATTCGGCTATGGGCTGCTTTGCCGCTCAGATAACCGAAACGATAAGCGCGAACCACATTCTCGCTTCCTTTATTTTCCCGGTCGGCTCTATCCTGACGACCTGCTGCGGCGGTACCCTGTTTACAGGCAACCTGCTGATGGCGATCGGTTACTGCAGGAAGAAAATAAATCTCAAAGAACTCTGCCGCTATCTATCGATTGCCTACCTGGCGAATTTTGCCGGCTGTCTGATCTTTGTCTTTATCCTTTCATTATGCGGCTATAATGATGAGACGCTTGCTTTTATCATCAATGTCGGGCACACCAAAGTCTCCTATTCTTTTCTGGAAGCTTTATCTCGCGCTGTACTCTGCGGCATCTTAGTCAACCTGGGAGCCTGGCTTTCCTACGCGGGGGAATCGCTTGTGGAAAAGATCTGCGGTGTCTTCTTCCCGACTATGCTGTTCTTCCTGTGCGGCTTTGAACAGTGCATCACCAATATGTATTTCATCCCGATGGCTATGCTGCTAAGCAAAGACATCAGTATCATGATGTTCCTTCACAATCTCATCCCGGTCACTCTGGGCAATATTATCGGGGGAGCGCTGATCGTTGCCAGCGGTTACAGCTACTGTTTCCTGGCAAATAATAATGATTGATTTTGCCCGAAAAGATACTATAATACAGATTTGTACCATATATAAGGAGGCGTGTTTATGGTTGTTATACTTACTACCGCAATCACCCTGCTGGCAGGCTTGTTACTTACAAGAGTCACTAAATTATTACACCTGAATTTCCCTGATGTAACAGTTTATCTGCTCACCGGCTTACTGGTCGGGCCATATTGTCTGGGAAGACTTGGTTTAGAAGGAATAGGATTCAAGAGTTTCGCCGAAGTTGAAAGTCTCGGAATTATATCCACCGTTGCTTTAGGCTTCATTGCTTTTTCGATCGGTGCGGAATTCAAGATGGAAAAGATCGCTCATTCGGGCAAAGCAACGATCGTCATCGGCATCATGCAGGCCCTGATGGCTTCAGTTCTGGTCGATATCGCTCTGATCGCTCTGCATTTTGTTCTCGGCGATGAAATTCTGCCGATTCCGGTCTGCATCACTTTAGGTGCCATCGCTGCTGCGACAGCACCGGCTGCTACTCTGATGGTCGTCAAACA
>CADCOR010000222.1 GCA_902803055.1 uncultured Erysipelotrichaceae bacterium | reverse complement strand
GGTGTCGGTTTTCGTTTTACGGCGGCCATGGCAGCAGAATCGCTGAATCTGACCGGCTGGATCAGAAATGAAGATGACGGTTCCGTCACGATGGAGATCCAGGGTAAAGACTATGAGATCGATGAGGTCCTGAAAGCTATCAACGACAGCCGCTATATCCGCATTGAAAGGACTGATTGTGATAATATCCCGATCAGGACCGATGAAAGCAGTTTTGACTGTTACTATTATTGATAAATACTATGCAAAGACTTGAAAAGGAGGTATTCAGCAGGACAAAGGTCAGCTTTCGAAAACTGCAGAAATACGGTTTTAAAGAAGAAGACGGGATCTTTGTCTATCGAAGATCATTTAATGATGATGACTTTGAAGCTGTAATAAGTATAGATCAGAATGGTGAAGTTGAAGGCAAGGTCATCGATAAGGATCTCAATGAGGAATATGTAAATATCCACAACCGAGCTTTAAACAGCGGTTATGTGGAACAGATCAAAGAAGCTTATCTGGTGATCCTTGAAGATATAAAGAAGAACTGTTTTGAAGAAGCGGAATTCATCTATCCGCAAAGTGAGAGAATAAATAACTATATCAATAAGACCTGTAAGCTCAAGGCACAGCATCCCTTAAAGAAACATCCGCATTATGCCTTCTATGCCTATGGCAATATCCGCAAGCCATTGGCACTGATCAGAAATGGCAAGGATGATGAATATGAAGCAATTGAGATAAGAAGTGATGAGGAAGTCATCAGGCAGCTTAAAGATCAGAAGGGTTTTGAGCAAGCAAGTCAGCTGGATAAGAACAGTTATATTGGGATCAGACTGGACGATAGTCTTGACGATGAGATAATCTATTCGCTTTTGGATCGGGCAAATGAATTAAGCGAAAAGAGCAGCAGCTGGCTGGTACCGGCCAATCCGAAATATTATGATGTCTTTGCGGCTTTTAAAAGAAATGATGTGATCGACTGGAAACAGTCAGCAGCGATAAAGGAAGGCGATTATGTCTATCTCTATGTCGGAGCACCTTATTCTTCGATCATGTACAAGTGTATCGTTGTGAAGACTGATATCCCTTATGAATATAAGGATAGTAATCTGAGTATAAGCAGGCTGATGAAGATCGAAAAAATCAGGCAGTATCAGAAAGGTGAACTGTCTTTTGCCTATCTGAATTCGCTGGGAATAAACGCAATCCGTTCCCAGCGGCGAATTTCCAAAGAAGTTAGTGATAAACTTAAATAAATAAAGAGAGGGAAAACACATGAGTATCGAATTTGCAGACATGAAAATGAAACTTGGCTTTGGACTGATGAGACTGCCGAAGAATGAAGATGGCACGATCGATGTCGAACAGACAAAGAAGATGGTCGATCTGTTTGTCGAGGCAGGAGGAACTTATTTTGATACAGCTTTTGCCTATCCCGGCTCTGAGGAAGCGATCAAGGAAGCTTTAGTCAAACGCTATCCGCGTGAGAGCTACACGCTGGCTTCCAAATGCATCGCGACCGGCAACAATATCAATAACGAAGAGGATGCCAAGAATGAGATCAAAGTCTCTTTGGAAAGATCGGGTGCCGGCTATTTTGACTACTATCTCTTACATGCCATACAGCGTACCAATGTTGATCTTTACGATAAATATCATCTCTGGGATTATGTAAAGGAACTCAAGGAAAAGGGTCTGATCAGACACTATGGTTTCTCTTTCCATGCGGATCCATTGCTGCTGGAAGAACTGCTGCAGAAACATCCGGATGTGGAATTCGTGCAGCTGCAGGTCAACTATGCCGACTGGGAGAATCCTGGTGTTGAGGCCAAGAAGAATGTTGAGCTCTGCCATAAATATGGCAAGCCGGTGATCGTCATGGAACCAGTCAAAGGCGGCATCCTCGCTGATCCGTATCCGGTGGTCAAAGCGGTCTTTGACGGCGAGAATACAAACTATTCCTATGCTGCCTGGGCTTTACGCTATGTGGCTTCCAAGGAAGAAATCAATGTCGTGCTTTCAGGCATGAGCTCTTTAGCACAGATGGAAGACAATCTCTCTTTCATGAAAGACATGGTACCGCTCAGTGAACACGAGGAAGAAGTCATCAGAAAGGCACAGGACGCTTTTGATTCGGTGAAGATGATCGAGTGCACAGGCTGCCATTATTGCACAAAGGGCTGTCCGATGAATGTAGCGATTCCGGAGATCTTCACGGTGCAGAACCGCAAGGAAGGCTCACCGGAATTCCGTACCAAGAGAGAATATCTGATCGTCACTTTGAATAAAGGCAAGGCTTCTGACTGTATCGAATGCGGCCAGTGTGAAAGTGCCTGCCCTCAGCATCTGCCGATCATTTCCTTACTTAAAGATTGCCGCAGTCTCGAGGACTAGAAGGAGTTCATATGGGGATCGTTGTCTTTGGCGCCGTATTTGTTGATATAAAGGGCTATCCGATCGATCAGTTCATTCCTTCGGGAAGAAATGTCGGAAGGATCATTCAGGTCCATGGCGGTGTCAGCCGCAATGTGGTGGAAGATATTGCCAATCTTGAACTGAATCCGACTTATGTGAGTGTCGTTGATGATACCGGCATCGGCAAAGATGTCATCGAAAAACTGAAAAGGCATAAGGTCAATACCGACTATATTGTGGAAACACCGGATGGTCTGGGTACCTGGCTGGCCATCTTTGACAACAATGGCGATGTCGTCGCTTCGATCTCCAAGCGGCCTGATCTCACCAAGATCCATGAAGTGCTTGCGGAACACGGCGATGAGATCATCTCCAAGTGCGACAGTGTTGTTGTGGAAATCGATATGGAAGACGATCTGCTCAATCGGATCTTTGAACTGTGTGCCAAGTATGATAAACAGATCTTTGCGGTCGTCTCCAATATGTCGATCGCCATGGAAAGAAGAGATCTGCTTTCACAGGTGACCTGTCTTGTCTGCAACGAACAGGAAGCCGGTCTGCTGTTCTCGGAAGAATATGATAATACTGCGATCGATTACTTTGAAAAGATCCTGATCGAGAAGATCAGACAGGCCAATCTTAAAAGTATGGTCATCACATTGGGTGAAAGAGGAGCTATCTATGCCTCGAGTGATGGCGAACACGGTTTCTGTCCGCCATTAAAGACGGATGTCATCGATACCACCGGTGCCGGTGATGCGATCTTTGCGGGTATTGCGGTCGGCCTCACCTATGGCAAGAGCCTGAAGGAAGCCTGCAGTATCGGAACCCGTCTGGCTTCCGCAGTCATTGCGACCAAGGAAAGTGTCTGTCCGCATTTCCAGCCGGCTGAATTCGGACTGGAAGTTTAAGTAATATACGCGGCCTGCTTAGGCCGCTTAATTGTGTCATGAATATCTATATTAAAACCAAACAGGATCTGATCGATGCCATCGAAGAATATGGCTTTCTGCCTTACTTCGCCAATGAAGTAAAGGGTTTTTCGATTGAAGAAAACTGCGACCCCAATGTCTATTTTTCCGATGGTCCCGGAATCTGGGAATGGAAAGGCGAAGTCATTCAGGAAACCCGCTGTGCCTATGGCAAGTTCTTCCGCAAGAAGGCCGCATTCATTTCAAAGAAATGGTTCTATGATTTTGCGAACTACCGTCGGGATGGCTATGACTTTGATGCCCGAGTATCAGATGGACTGGTCAACTATAACGAAGAGTTCCTCTACAACATCATTGCCTCTAAACATTCGATCCTGTCCAAGACGGCCAAAGCGATCGGCGGCTATGTCAAACCGAAGGTCACCGGCAAAGACAGCTGGGAGCCGCGCAAAGGCTTTGATACGACGATCTGTGCCTTGCAGATGAAATGTTATGTGCTGATCACGGACTTTGATTATGAGACCGACAAGAAGGGTGAGTTTTATGGCTGGGGCATTGCCCGTTATGCCACCGTTGAAGAGTACTATGGGAAAAATTTCGGGGCAAAGTGCTATAAGCGCACACCTGAAGAATCATATAAAAGAGTCTTGAGACAATTAAAAAAGATCAATCCCGAAGCTAAAGAGAGTGATCTTATTCATTTATTAGGCTAACCTTTTTTATAATTTCTGGCGATCGCAAACATCTTGGGATCGACATGACAATAGCCATCTGGATTCTTGATCAGATAGTCCTGATGGTATTCTTCCGCGATCGTGAAGTTTTGAAGCGGAAGCAGTTCGGTGAGGATCGGTTTGTCATATTTCTTTGCCAGATCATTGAGACTTTCCTCAATGATTTTTTTATCGGCTTCATCGATGCAGTAGATACCGGTGCGGTACTGATGACCGATATCGTGTCCCTGCTGATCCAAAAGTGTCGGATCGATGATCATGAAGAAGAGATCGAGAATTTCCTTTAAGGAGATCTTGGTTTCATCATAAATCACTTCCACAGTTTCCGAAGCCAAAGAGCGATGAGCTTTGAGATCTTCATATGATGGGGAAGCAATATCGGAATTGGCGTAACCGACTGTGGTCTGTACAATTCCCGGAATCAAAGACAGAAAGTGTTCAACGCCCCAGAAGCATCCGCCGGCTAAGTATATCTTTTTCATGATTTAATTATATTTGCTATAGTTAATACAGGTAAACAATTATGATCGAAAAAAGAAAAACAGATTATCAGCTGATGATCAATCAGCTTAAAAGCTTGAGTGAGATATCTCCTAATTACATTCCTTTACTGTCCAATGCTTCAGCTGTGATTTTTGAGAATATGGAAGATCTCAACTGGGCGGGTTTCTATCTTGTTGATGATAAGGATGAACTGCTGCTAGGACCATTCCAGGGCAAGAGCGCCTGCGTCATCATTCCAAAAGGGAAAGGTGTCTGTGGTACAGCTTTTGTTGAAGATGCCGTGCAGCGAGTTGATGATGTCCATCAGTTCAAGGGACATATCGCCTGCGATTCCGCTTCTAATTCGGAGATCGTCATCCCGATCCATTATAAAGGAAAAGTGACAGCTGTACTTGATATCGATTCACCGTTGTTTGCGCGTTTCAGTGAAGCAGATGAAGAAGGTCTGAAGGATCTTGTGAAAGCTTTGGAAGAACTGATCAAATGGTAAAGAAAAATCTGACCTTACTGTATTCGCTGGTGCTGGGAGCCTGCTGGATGACCTCCTGCTTGCTGCGCTGTGGGTTTTGCGATCGTCTATATCGTCTATTCCATGATCGTTACAGCTTTAGGTTCTCTGCTTAAAAAGATGTATGTCGATCTCAATCATCAGGATTATCCAATCAATTATTCCTTTGCCCGCGGTATCGGTTCACTTTCCTATGTAATAGCTTCGCTGGCCTTAGGAAGACTGCTGAGCAGTTTTTCGGAGCGCACGATCTTATATGTCGGAATGATCTCTGCGCTGATCGAACTATGTGCGGTAGCCATCCTTTCAAGATATGTCGAAGAAACAGATCCGGAAGAACAGGCTGTCGATAACGGCACTTCGCTGTTTGAGTTCATGCTTCATAATCGCAGTTTTATGATGATCATTGGCTGAAGTTTTGGATTAATAATACAGATATTAAAAACAGCAGCTTCGCGCTGCTGTCTGTATATTATGCCCAGGTGAAGTTTTCTTTGCCGGCACCAAGCTCGAAGTGAGCTTTGGCGATGCCCAGATCAACTTTGATATAAGCTGAAGGCAGACCGGTCGTTTTGGCTTCGACTTTGTTGTCATCCAACAGGGTGAAGTAGAACTTCTGCTGGTTCATAGCGGTTGGTGCTAAAGCTGCGGCTTCCACGCCTTCTTCAAACCATTTTGGACAATAGGCTGTCAGATTGGACAGTTTTTCTAATGGTTTTGATTTGTGCGGCACACCCTGTGTCTTGCCATAGCCAAGGGCGATGACGATGACTTCCTTTTCACCTTTTTCAACGATGGAAGTAGTAGTGCCATGCGTCAGACCGACCCAGCAGGTATTAAGTCCAAGTTCCTGCGCTTTTAAGACCAGCAGTTCACCATAGTAACCGCACTTTTCTTCCAGATCTTCATCATCTTTTCTGCCGACCAG